>JAGKUT010000005.1 GCA_021152765.1 Actinomycetes bacterium | reverse complement strand
GTTATCTATTGAATTAAAAATAGAATTTCCGAATATGAGGGGATTTTCATCTAGAAATTTGAGAAGAATGCGAATATTTTATAATGAATATAAAGATATTCAAAATTGGCCAATGTCGTTGGCCAATTTACCATGGTCACATAATTATACTTTGATTGAAAAAGTGAAAGATATGGGAAAGAGAATATGGTATGCGGAGAAATGCTTAGAAAATGGATGGTCTCATACGGTTATGGTTCATCAAATTGATTCGAATTTATATGAAAGACAAAAAGGAAAAATTAAATTAACAAATTTTGGTGATAGATTACCTATTAGTCAAGGTGAACTTGCGAGGGATATAATGAAGGATCCTTATATATTTGAATTGTCTAATTTAAAGGAAAACGCATGTGAAACTGATATAGAAAACGCGATGGTTGAAAGAATTAAGAATATTTTGCTTGAACTAGGAAAGGGATTTTGCTTTGTTGGTAGTCAATACAAGATTAATACTGATAATAATGATTATTATATAGATTTATTATTTTATCATTTAGAATTGAGATGTTATGTTGTTGTTGAATTAAAAAATACTGAGTTTAAACCTGAATATATTGGTCAATTAAATTTTTATGTAACTGCTGTTAATAAGACTTTGAAGAAAGAGTTTGATAATGAAACTATTGGTTTATTATTATGTAGAGAAAAGGATAAATTATCAGTTGAATGGACTTTAGAGGGTGTGAGTAATCCTATAGGAGTATCTTCTTATGAAATTAACAATTGTATTCCTAAGGATATATTAGATAAACTTCCGACTGAGGATGATATTAATATGCATATTGATATTGATGAAAAAAAAGAATTAGTTTTTAGCTAATTCTTTGATTTTTTCTGTGTTTTTAAAGTTTAATTTTGATATTTTTTCTAGTATTTCAAATCCGTATTGTTTTGTTAATTTTAAACCGATTTCATCTACTTTAGGTCCTGCTCCTTTTACTAGGAATGTATTATATTTTTCACCTAATTTATCGAATTCTTTTAGGAAAATATATCTACTTATTAGTGAGGCACAGGCAACTGACAAGCATTTATCTTCTGCTTTTGTCATGAATGTTATTCCTTTTGTATAGTTAGGTACTTGCTTTAAATAGTTATAGTATACAAATGGCTTTGCGAATTGGTCTACTACAATGTATTCTATATCATTATATTTTTCTTTCATCTTTGTTAAAACTTTATTATGCATAATTGCTTTAATTTTATTCATATTAATATCAGAAGTATATTTTTTATTGTATTCTTCATTTGATAGTATCATGCATTCGTATGGAATCTTTTTAATTATTTGTGGTACTATTTCTAGTATTTTTTCATCTGTTAGTTTTTTTGAATCTTTTACTCCTAGACTTTCTAGAAATTTTATATTTTCTTTATTTACGTATGAACACACTACTACAATTGGTCCAAAGTAATCACCAGTTCCAACTTCATCTGATCCAATTGTTGTTGCATTATATATTTTAGGGTCTATGTATAAATCTTTTTTTTCTTTTTTCTTTTTATCTTCTGAGTTTGTCATTTCAACTTTTTTAGTAGGGTTTAAATGTCTTTCCATATCACGCCACATATTTGCGTCTATATCTGCTGATATTCCTTGAAATACTGCTTTACCTGATTGGTATAGTGTTATTACTGTGTCTGCTTCGTCTGCTTGGAATACTGCATAGTCTGGTGTTTTTGGTCTTTTTTTATCTTCAAAGTATTTAATCATTTCTTCTTTTGTATTTTCACTTACTTTTAATGTTATTGTCATATGATTCCCTCCAAAATATATTTTAACATTTTTGTTTATTTTTGTCTATTTTTGTAATATAATTATTTATAAGAGAGGTAGGTATTTATGGGATTAGTTGATATTATAATTGTTGGATTTATTTTTTTAGGTGGTGTTGTTGGTTGGAAGAGAGGAGTTTTTAAGGAACTTGTAAGTGCTTTAGGTATTGTTTTAATTACTGTTTTATCTTTTATATTTAAGAATCCTTTGTCTATTATTTTATATGAGAATTTACCATTTTTTAAGTTTGGTGGTATTTTTAAAGGTGTTACTGTATTAAATATAGCTTTATATGAGTTAATTGCATTTTTTATAGTTTTTTCTATATTGATGGTTTTATGGAGGCTTGTTGTTTTTGCTTCTAGTATAGTTCAAAAAGTTATTGATTTAACTATTATTTTAGGTATTCCTTCTAAAATATTAGGCTTTTTAATAGGTTTAGTTGAATTTTATTTGATTTGTTTTATTGCTTTATATATCATGGTTTTACCAATATTTAGTGTTCAAAAGGTAGTTGATTCTAAGTATGCGAATTTTATTTTAGAGAAAACTCCATTGGTTTCTTGTAAGTTTGGTGATAAAACTGAGTTTTTAAATGAGTTTGCTCAATTAAAGGATAAATATAAAAGTACTGAGAGTGCGACACAATTTAATTATGATACATTGGATTTATTTTTAAAGTATGATATAATCGATATTAATTCAGCAAAGAAATTACGTGAGAAGAATAAGTTAAAGATTGATGGAATTGATGAATTAATTAAAAAATATGAGGTGAAATAATGTTAGTATATGGAAATAAGGATAATTTTGATAGTTTAGTAAGTGAAGGTGTAGTTGTTGTTGATTTTTTTGCGAATTGGTGCGGACCTTGTAAAATGTTGGGACCTGTTTTGGAAGAATTATCTAATTCTAGAAGTGAAGTTAAGATTGTTAAAGTTGATGTTGATGAAGAGGACGATTTAGCAAGACGTTTTGGAGTTATGAGTATTCCTGCACTTTATTTATTTAAAGATGGACAACAAGTCGATAATAAGATAGGGTTTATGCCTTTATCTGATTTAGAAGAGTGGATTAATAAATAATATTTATCTCTGAGCTTTTTGGCTTGGAGTTTTTTATTGTGTTTTTTTGGTTTTTATGGTATAGTATCATTAATTTATTAGGGGGATTTATGGATAATTTAACTGCAAAAGATATTGTGGAATATACAATACAAAGAAAGTATAAAGGACGAATTATAGATATTAAGGTTCACGATGGATATATTGATGGTAGGAGATCTACTACAATAACTTGTGATTATAATCCTATATTGATTGGATTTAGTAATGGTAGTGATGAAAAGGTTCAATATTTTATTGAGAGAGATTATGAGATTGCGAAAAATGAGATTGATAATAAAAGATTTGTAAAAAAGATAAGTAAGTTATTTAGGGGGAAATAATATGATAGTTACTAGTGCGACAACAAGAGTTGTTAAGTATAGAGGAAAAAAAATTGAAATTAGAATTTTATTAGGATGCGATTTTGATGGTGAAATTGAACTTACTGTATTAGCTTGTGAGAATTATATAGGCAATCCTATAGTTTTAGAGAACGCAACTGAAGGACAAGTTGAATATCAAATTGAGAATATTGTTAGAATTGCTCAAGAAAAAATAGATAGCATACCTAGTGTTAAACAAAAGATTAAAAGTTTATTTAAATAGTGGTGGTAGTATGGGTTCTGAAAAAGATTTTGTTGTTAAACAGTATGATATTCAAGAATTGGTTTTTGTGAAAGATTATAAGTTTAAGAAAATTTATGTTAGGGTTTATGATTTATGTGTTGAAGATAGAAGATGTACAAGGTTGATTTGTGATAAGTATTGTAAGGATGAAATAAATTTAGTTAATGCATCTAATGATCAAATTGTTGTTCAGGTTGATAATATGTTTAGGAATGCTTTAGCAGCTATTGATGAGAATAGTATTTCTAATAAGATTAAGAAATTATTTAAGTAGGAGTTTTTATGAGGTATAGGCATAATAAGTATAAAGTGGTTGAAAAGTATTTAGATGAGAGAATTGAAGTTAAAGTTGATGAGTGTTGGCATAGGGGAAAGTTAGTAAATGTTGAGATTTATTGTCTTAATAGTAATATGTTGAGTTTTTTTGATTCTAATTTAAATTTAGATATTGTTAATGATTTAATTACTAAGGAAGTAATATTAGCTGAAAAACTTATTTCTGATAAAAAAGATATTCCATGTTTTGATTTATCTATTCCTAGAGATATTTATATTGTCAAGAAATATGGAAAACAGATGATTGATATTAAGTTAGTTGTTAATTTGAATGAAAATACTGTTTTAATGTGTCTTCCTTCTATGGATAATATGCTTATATCTTGTGAAAAAGGTTTAATTAGAGATAAAATTTATAGGGAAATTAAAACATGTAAGATGATTATAAATGATGGTGGTATATTACCTGTTCCTGAATTTTTATTGGAAGAAAAAGGTAAAAGTTTTGTCAAAAAAATTTAGGAGGATTTATGAGTAATTGGGATTCTAAAAAGTATAAAGTAAAAGAAGTATATATGGGAAAAGAAATAATTGTTGATGTTAATGAAACATGGAAAAATGGGAATATTGATAGCGCTATGATTTCTTGCCCAAGTTATAGTTCTATGATTAGAAGTATAGGTCATAGGGTTGGTAATTATAGACCTTGTGAACAAGGCGGAGTAATTGGTGAAATTATTAGACGTTTGAGTGTTTCTGATGTTCATGACGCAATTATGAAGGAGTTTTTAATTGCGGAAAGAAGTATTGCTTCTGATAAGAAACAGGAACATGATAATTTTGAAAATAGACGCTATTTTCATGTGATTGTTGAGTATGAAGACCAAGAGATAAGTGTTGCTTTAATGATTAAGGCTGGAAGAAAAGAAGCCCACATAATTTGTCCTTCTACATATATGGTGTCTTCTGTTTCTATGGAAGATAATAAGTTTAGAGATAAAATTATTGATGAAGTTGAAAAAAGTAAAAAACTTATTGATAATGGATATGTTTTTCCTAAACCAAGTAAAATGAGTAAAGTTAAGAGAAAAATTAAAAGTTTATTTTAACTTTTAAGTAATTTATTGTTTGACTTTAATATTTGGTTGTGTTAAAATGTATGTAGTGAAGGAATTCTTCATATAATAAAAAAGGGAACATTCAGTTTTACTTGCTGAATGTCTACCCAAAAATTTGGATGGACATTTAAATTCTTATGAATTTAAGTGTCATTTTTTTATTGCTAATACCAAAAAGGTTGATAGTAATAAAATGATAGCAATGTGTTTTAAAAACTTTAAAATAAAAGTTTCTATTTTCATTTTATCAAACCTCCTCTCTACAGAGTAGGTAGACACTCATTAACTGATATTCCCTGTATATAATTATAACTTATAATTAATTTTATGTAAATGGTTATGTTTAATTTTTAGTTAATTTGTATAAAAATAATATTATTAATCATAATAGTAATGGTGATATTATGAAAGAAAAGAATGAATTATTGATGCATATCTATCAAACTTGTGATATGGGTGTTAAATCTACTACTAAATTAATTGATTTATTAAAAAATAAGGATAATAAAATTAAAAAGTTATTGGAAGATGAACTTAAAGAGTATGAAAAATATTTAACTAAGAGTGAGAAGTTATTGAAAAAGAATAAGGTTGAACCTGAGGGTATAGGTATGATGGCTGAAGTCATGTCTAAGATGGATATGAAAATGGAAGTTAAAAAGGATAATAGTGATAGTAATATTGCAGGTATACTTACAGAAGGTTTTACTATGGGTATTATTAATATGAATAAAAAGATTGATGCATATCGTGATGATTGTGATAATAGTATAATTGAATTAGCTTTAGATATTGTTAAGTTTCAAGAGAAAGAAATTAAGAATTTAAAGAGTTATTTGTAAAAAAATATAAGGATTTTGTTCCTTATATTTTTCTATATAGTCCAATTGCTTTTCCTAGTATTGTTATATTTTTAAATATAAATGGTTCCATTGTATCATTTTCTGGTTGAAGTCTGAAGTGATCTGATTCTTTATAGAATGTTTTTAATGTTACTTCATTTTCATCTGTCATTGCGACTACTATTTCACCATTTCTAGCTGTGTTTCTTCTTTCTACTATTACTATGTCTCCATCTAGTATTCCTGCGTTAATCATTGATTCACCATCTACTTTTAGTGTGAATACATCTTTATTTTTTGGGACTAAATAACTTGGTAGTTGAAAGTATTCATCAGGCCTTTCTATAGCTTCTATAGGGTTTCCTGCTGTAATTTTTCCTAGTAGTGGTACTTCAATTATGTTTTCATTTTTTTCTTCATATTCGTTATTTACTAATAATTCTAAAGCTCTGTTTTTTGAGTTTTCTTTTTTAATATATCCTTTTTGTTCTAGTTTTGATAAGTGTACATGGATTGTAGCTGGCGAAGATATTCCAAGTGCGGAACCTATTTCTCTTGTAGTAGGTGGATATCCATGTGATACTATAAATTTTTTTATGAATTGTAAAATCTCATCTTGTTTTTTTGTAAGTTCTTTCATATATACCTCCTTTTTATGTTTACATTATAACATGTAAATATATGTTTGTCAAACATTTGTTTAAATTTTATATTGACACGAACGATTGTTTGTGATAATATTATTACAGTGAGGAGGAGAAAGTATGTTCGATGTTTTAAAAAGCAAAGTAATGATTTTATTTGTAGTATTAGTTATGGGGGTTATTTTTATAGATTGTTCTTTTAATAATAATTTAGAGAATAATAATCAAGAACAACTTGTTTCGTTAAATTCCTAGTATTATTGAAATACTTTTTTTTTTATTATATAATTTTATTAGGTGGTAACATGATATATTTATTCTATGGAGAAGAGGAGTTTTTGATTGACTCTGAGATTAAAAAATTAATTAGTAAAAATAAGATTGATAATAATTCTATTAGTCGATATGATTTAGAAGTTGATAGTATTAAGAGTGTTATTGATGATGCTTGTACTATTTCATTATTTGATGGAAATAAGTTTATAGTTGTTTATAATTTTGATAAGCTTTTAAAAGATGATGAGAAGTTATTAAGTGAATTTATTAATAATATTGGTGAAGTTATTATTGTATTTGTAGCTTCTAAATTAGATGATAGAAAGAAGATTGTTAAGGAAATTAAAAAGATTTCTACTTCAAAGGAGTTCAATAAGAATAAAAATATTAGTAATACTGTAAGAAGTATGTTTGATGATTATAAGGTTGATTATAAGACTGTTGATTTATTAATTAGTATGGTTGGTAATGATTTACGTATTTTAAGTCAAGAAGTTGAAAAGTTAAAGACTTATAAGGACGATAAAGAAATTACTTATCAGGATGTACTTGATTTAGCTAGTAGTGGAGATAATGATGATATTTTTGATTTAATTAATTATATTGTTATTAAGGATAAAGAAAAAGCAATGGAGTGTTATAGTAGCCTTCTTAGAAGAAATGAGGAACCTATTAAGATTATTATTAGTTTAGCTAATCAGTTTAGATTATTATATCAGTGTAAGGAATTATATAAAAAGGGTAATGGTGAGGATAGTATTTCTAAGATTTTGGATGTTCATCCTTATAGGGTAAAGCTTGCTTTAGATAAGTGCCGTAATTATAGTAGTCGTGTATTATTAGATTATTTATTAGAGTTAGCTGATATTGATTCCAAAATTAAGAATGGACTTATTGATAAGAGTTTAGCTTTAGAATTGTTTATTTTGGGTAATTAAAAACACAAAGGTTTTAGTCTTTGTGTTTATTTTTTTCTATAGCCATCAATATTTTTTCTAGTTGGTTTTCATATTTATTGTTTTTAGGAATGTAGTATTTTCTGTTTTTTAGTTTTGGTGGCAAATATTCTTGATTAACCCAATTGTTTGGATAGTCATGTGGATATTTGTAATCAGGTGAGTTTGTTTTTATATGATTTGGAACACTATAGTAGTTTCCTTTTTCTATATCTTCTAGTGCTAGATTAAGTCCTGTGTAAGCACTATTTGATTTAGGTGAGAGTGCTAGGTCTATAACCATTACTGCTAGTGGAATTCTAGCTTCTGGTAGTCCTAATCTTTCACATGCATTTATACATGCATCTACTCTTGGTCCCATGTTTGGGTTTGCGAGTCCTATATCTTCATAGGCAATTACTGACATTCTTCTATATATTATGTCTAAGTCTTCTGCTTCTATAAGACATGCTAGATAGTAAAGGGCTGCATTTACGTCTGAACCTCTAATTGATTTTTGAAAAGCGCTTATTACGTCATAGTGTCCATCTTCATTATTATCATAAAATGATGTTGGTTTATTGTTTATTTTTTTTAGTAGTTCTAGATTAATTATTTGATCATTAGTAGAGTAGTAAGCAAGTTCTAATAAGTTATATGCGTATCTTAAGTCTCCGCCAGAGCATTTAGCTATATAGTCAATTGCTTCTTCATCTATTTTTATATTTTTTAATATATCTTTTTTTATACATTTATTTAGTGCTTCTATTATGTCTTTTTTTTCTAATTCTTTTAGTTCAAATATTTGACATCTTGATCTTATGGCTGGATTAATTTTATGATATGGGTTTGATGTTGTCATTCCTATTAGTGTTATTAATCCGTTTTCTAGGTATGGAAGCATTAAGTCTTGTTTATCTTTATTCATTCTATGTATTTCATCCATTACTACTATCATGTTTCCATACATTTTTGCTTCTTCTATTACTATATCAAAGTCTTTTTTTGTATTTATTACTGCGTTCAGTTTTCTATATCTTAAACCTAGTTCTTCACATATGGCTTCTGCAATTGTTGTTTTTCCTATACCTGGTTTACCATATAGTATCATTGAGAATATTTTTTTATTTTTAACTAAATTATATAGTATTTGATTTTTTCCTATTAAGTGTTGTTGACCTATTACGTCTTCAATTTTTTTAGGTCTTAATTGTATCGCTAAAGGTTCCATAAAATCACCAATATTATTTTAACAGAAATTTATTTTTATGTATATAAAGGTATTAATAATTTTTAAAAAGTATGCTAAAATATTATTAGAGTAGGTGAGTTGTATGAAAGAGGTTATTGAAGCAATTAAATATTTATATAATTCTGGTATTATTGATGATACACAATTTCAATATTATTATAATATGTGTAATGATTCTAATATTAATCTTGATGTTGTAAAGGCTCAATTGAAGAAAATATATGATAATTATAAATCTGGTAATAATCAGGATGTTTCTTTTGATTTCGATATTATTGATGTAGATGATGGCGATGAAGCAGAATTTACTGGTGTAATTCCTATTAATATGGTTTTTAGTAGTATTAATGATGAAGATAAGAGTGAGGGTCAATCTTTAAGTAAACAAAAAAAGCTAGGTAGTCATCCTGGTGTTGGTAGTCATTTTCCTTGTGTTGAAGATGGCGGATTTATGACTTTTTTATTAGTTATCTTCTTAGCTGGTATTAGTAGTGGTATTATATTTATGATTATTTTAAATTTTTTAGCTAAATAAAAAAACAAGTAATTAAGCGTTTTCTACTTCTTTACTTGTTTTTTTTAATGATCTTAATTCTCTTGCTGACATTCTAATTGTCTCGCCATTATCTAATTTAACTTTTTGTAGATTTGGCTTTTGCATATGCTTTGTAGCGTTACAAGCATGACTTCTTCTATTTCCTGATAAAGGTTTTTTTTCAGTTATTTTTCTTGCCATATATTTTGCCTCCTTTTTTATAAACTTTTCTCTGCTTAATAACTTTATCATAATTAGGGAAATAAGTCAAATATTTCTTTAAAATATTTAAAAATAATGTTATTTGTGTTATTATTTTTATAGGATGTGATTCTATGTATACACCACTAAATATTAAAACTGAAAATAGTATTTTATCTAGTTTAATTAAGATTGATGATTTAATTGATTTTGCTTTGAAGAATAATATTAAGTCATTGACTATTACTGATAATAAGATGTATGGTGCTTATTATTTTTATAAGAAGTGTAGGGAGTCAGGTATTAATCCTATTATTGGGCTTGATTTAATAGTTGATGGGGTTAATGTTATTCTTTATTGTAAAAATTATGATGGTTATAAAAATTTACTTAAATTAGTTTCTTTAGATAGTGTAGGTATTGATGATATTAATACTTATAGTGGTGATTTGATTTGTATTGTTCCTTTTAATTCTTTTTCTTTATATGATAGGTTATCTAAGATATTTTCTGATATTTTTATTGGTTATAAGGATAAAAATGAGATGAGTAAATTAAATTATGATAATTTAGTTTATATGGATGAAATATTATGTTTAGAAAAAGGGGATTTAAAGTATTTAAGTTTTTTAGATAGTATTAAAAGTGGAGTTAGTGTTAGTGGTATTGACAAGTATGATACTAATTATTTGGTTTTAAATGTAGGTGAGTTGTATCCTGAATATATAGATAATAATTATAAAATTGGTAATATGTGTAATTTAGAGATTAAGTTAGAACATGATTTGTTGCCTAAGTTTGATTGTCCTGATGGTATGGATAGTTATAGTTATTTGAAGAAGTTATGTGTTGATGGATTGAAAAAAATATTTGGTGATACTGTTTCTAAAAAATATGTTGAAAGATTAAAGTATGAATTAGATGTTATTAATAAGATGGGATTTTGTAATTATTTTCTAGTTGTTTCTGATTATGTTGCTTATGCGAAGTCTCAAGGTATTTTAGTTGGGCCTGGAAGAGGTTCAGCTGCTGGTTCTTTAGTTTCTTATGTTCTTGGTATTACTACTATTGATCCTATTAAGTATAATTTGTTGTTTGAGAGATTTTTAAATCCTGAGCGTGTTACTATGCCTGATATAGATATTGATTTTGAATTTACTAGAAGGCAAGAGGTAGTGGATTATTGTATTAATAAGTATGGAACTAAGAGGGTATGTCCTATTATTACTTTTGGTACTTTAGGTGCTAAACAGTCTATTCGTGATGTTGGTAGGTGCTTAGAAATTCCTCTTAAGACTATTGATAGATTATGTTCTATGATTGATTCTAAGTTGGATTTGAAGAAAAATTATGATAGTAATATTAAAATTAAGAATTTCTTAAGTACTGACAAAGAGTTAGTTAATTTATATCGTGTTGCGTCTCGTTTGGAAGGTTTGAAGAGGCATACTAGTATTCATGCGGCTGGTATTGTTATGTCTTCTTGTGATTTGGATGAAATTATTCCTCTTGATAATAGTCACGATTTTTATACGACTGGTTATTCAATGGAATTTTTAGAGGAATTAGGTTTACTTAAAATGGATTTTCTTGCTCTTAAAAATTTAACTTTGATTAATGATGTTTTAAAAGAGGCTGGTATTTCATTTGATGATATTCCTAATGATGATATTGAAACATTTAAATTATTTCAGAGTGGAGATACAAATGGGGTTTTTCAGTTTGAGAGTAGTGGAATGATTAGTTTTCTTAAGAAATTTAAACCTAGTAGTTTTGAAGATATTGTTTCTAGCATAGCGTTATATAGACCTGGTCCTATGTCTAATATTGATTCTTTTATTAAGCGTAAGAGAGGAATAGAAAAAATTGATTATATTGATTCTTCTTTGGAACCTATTTTAAAGAGTACTTATGGTATTATTGTTTATCAGGAACAGATTATGATGATTGCGCAGGTTATGGCAGGTTTCAGTTTTGGTGAGGCTGATATTTTAAGACGAGCTATGAGTAAGAAGAAAGAGTCTCTCTTGATTGCTTTAAAAGATAAGTTTATTAATGGATGTTTATCTTTAGGCTATGATAAAGATAAGGCTTTAAAAGTTTATGAATTAATTTTGAAGTTTGCTTCTTATGGATTTAATCGAGCTCATAGTGTTAGTTATGCGATGATTTCTTATAGGATTGCTTATTTGAAGGTACATTTTCCTCTTATATTTATGAAACATTTATTGAATTCTAATATTGGTGGAGAGGTTAAGACAAGAGAGTATGTTTATGAGTGCAAGAGTCGAGGTATTAATATATTAAAGCCTGATATTAATGTTAGTGGAATAGAATATGTTTTACATGATGGGTATTTAGTTTATCCTTTGACTTCTATTAAGGGTATTGGTTATCAATCAGTTTTAAAGATAATTGAGTCTAGGAGTGTTCCTTTTAAAGATATTTTTGATTTTATTAAGAGATGTTCTTTTAAAAGTATTGGTCGGGATGTTTTTACTAGTTTAGTTTTTGCAGGATGTTTTGAAACATTCGGATATAATAAACGTACTTTGATTGAAAATCTTGATAAGATATTGAATTACAGCGATTTAGGTGATATATTAGGTGATGATTTACTTCCTATATTGGATGAATATCCTGAGTATGATAGTAAGTTCTTGATGGAAAAGGAATTTGAAATATTTGGATTTTATGTTAGTAATCATCCTGTAACTTCTTATAAAGAAAAGTATAATTCTATTGATTTATGTGATATTTCTAATTATTTTGATAAGATCATTAATATTGTAGTTTATGTTGATAGGGTTAAGGAAGTTGAAACTAAGAAAGGTGACAAGATGTGTTTTATTACTGGTAGTGATGAGGTTAGTAGTATTGATGTAGTATTTTTCCCTAAAGTTTATACTGGCGATATTAATATTCATGATATACTTTATTTAAATGGTAGAGTTGAAAAGAGAAATGATGAATACCAGTTTGTTGTTAATGGGATTAATGAAATAATAAGATAAGGTACTTGATAAAAGTATCTTTTTTTGATAAAATTTTAATAGTATTAAGGTAGGGGATAATAATGAAAAAGGGTTTTACTTTAGTAGAGGTTTTGGCAGTTATTGTTATACTTGGATTATTAGTTGTTATTATTGTTCCTGTTGTCAATAATTTACTTGGTGACAGTGAGGATGCTTTATATGATAAGCAAATTGATAGTATTGAAAAGGCTACTCAAAAATATATGGTTGAGCATAGTGAATTTATGCCTGATGAGGGTGGATCGACTTCTTTTTATCTTTATGAATTAGTTAATAATGGTGTTATAGAAAATAATAAAATTATTAATCCTAAAACTAAGGAAGAATTAGATGGCTGTGTTGTTGTTAGTTATAATAATGAATTTAATCAATTTGAGTATAATTATAGTGATGATAAGAGTAAATGCGTAATCAGTACTTTTGATTATGTTGGGCATGAGCAAACATATATAGCTAAAATGGATGGATATTATAGGTTAGAAACATGGGGTGCTCAAGGAGGAGATGCTAATTCTACATATATTGGTGGTAAAGGTGGTTATGCATCTGAAATATTACATTTAGATTCCGGTAGTTTGATTTATGTCTATGTAGGAGGTAAAGGTGATACTTGTCCTTCTCCAAATTCTTTTTGCAATGGTGGATATAATGGTGGTGGCTATGGAAGATCTTATTCTGAATCCACATCAGTATCTGCTGGAGGTGGTGGCGCTACTCATATTTCAACTTCTAATAATTTGTTATGTTATTTAAAAGATAATACTAGTAGCATTTTACTTGTTGCTGCTGGAGGTGGTGGCGGTCATTATACTAATTCTTCTAATGGAGGAATAGGTGGAAATGGTGGCGGAACTACTGGATTAGCGCCTACAGAACTTTTAATTCATAATATTAACTCGGATTATAGATTGGCTGTTCCGGCGACTCAGAATTCGGGTGCATGTACTGGAAATAATTATAATTGTGGTAGTTTTGGCCTTGGCGGAAATAGTGATTTTAATCATGCACATGGTGCTGCTGGTTCTGGAGGTGGCGCTGGATATTACGGTGGAAGTGGTGCTAATATAGGACCTGGTGCTGGTGGATCTAGTTATACTTTATCGAGTGGTTCTGATATAAGAAATATTTCTGGTTCTGATAGTATGCCAACACATGATGGAACTGGTACAATGATTGGTAATAGTGGTAATGGTTTTGCTAAAATAACTTATTTGGGTAACACTTTAAACTAGTATTTTTATACTAGTTTTTTTTGATTTGTAATTTTTTGTTTTCGTGTTATAATGTTTGTAGGTGTGACTATGAAGAGGGATAAATTAATAATTGTTTTATTTAGTTTAGTTTTGGGTTTAATATTTATTAGATCTGGTTCTAGTATGGATTTTTTGAATCAGCATATTGTTTTTCCAAATTATTTGAGAGAATTATTTTATTTAAGTGGTAAAATTATTCCTAGTTTTATGATTCATATAGGAGCTGGTGAAAATATATTTAATATTGCTTATTATGGGTTATTTAATCCTATTATTATGATTTCTTATTTATTTCCTTTTATAAAAATGCTTGATTATATTATTATTAGTAATATTATTTTATATGTTTTATCTAATTTATTATTTTATAAGTTTGTTAGTAATAAATTTAATAATTCTTTGTTTTTAACTTTATTATTTATGTTATCTGGACCGATACTTTTTCAATTTCATAGACATTTTATGTTTGTTAATTATATGCCTTTTTTGATACTTGCTTTAATT
>JAGKUT010000130.1 GCA_021152765.1 Actinomycetes bacterium | reverse complement strand
TATCTTATCGCTTTGAGGTAAATGGAAAGACCTATTACGGCACTTCCAAAGTGGGATACAACAGATATACCCATACCAAAATGGATGGTAAGCCTTGCAAGGTATATTTCCAATCAAATAATCCATATATTTCTTGTCCTGGAGATTTGGATAGCAACATGCCGGATGATACTGCACAACCACTCAGTATTGCTTCAATGGTTATGGGGCTCCTTTCCTTATGCTTTTCATGTATTCCTTTTTTTTCATTTCTTTTTAGCGGTCTTTCTCTTGCTCTTAGCATATTTGCATTGTATAACAAAAAAACAAACAATATTTTTGCCTGGGCCGGTATCATATGTTCCGGAATTGCACTATTAATGGGAATATTTGCGGTATTACTTTTTATTGCTGTTTTTCTCATTCGTTCTTCTGTTTTGTAATTAATTCATCATAATATCCAAATATTATTGTCGCTACTTCATCTATCATCATTTCAAAGTGTAACAAAAGTATCTTCCGCAATCCATTTTGTTTATAGATTTCATTACCTTTTATTCCCAGATATATGGTATCTCACCCCATATCCTTTCGCCCTCTTTACGATCTGCAAATTGACTCGGACTTTTTTGTAATGCAGATACAACTACACATACCGTCCCCTCCGGTTCTTTGGAAGGGCCGGTTCCACCACTAATTGCAACTCTATCCGGATATCGTGCATTAAGCATGAATGCTCTGATTCCGGTATAAACTTATACATATAAAGTCCCATATCATACCATACATTCATTTCATAACCGTCATACCAATTCCCGGAAGAAGCAGCGGAGCTGACTGCCTGTGCCACCTCTACTTTATTTTCTCCCAGATAACTATTAGAAACATACGAAACACCGCCATTATATTCAATTCTGTACCAACCATTGTCTGCTTGTCCTGTGACCTTAACTTCATCATTAGTTGAAAGACTGCCTACCTTATTCCCGTCTGTACTGGGCAAATCTCTTACATTAACGGTTTGCTGTGCATACAGGGTTGCTTGCATGTCTGTACAAGTGACTTCTAATTTGCTTCCTTCTGCGGTTCTTGTATCTGTCAAACCGCAAACACAAGTAGCGGTTTCTGTTCCGTCTGTGGTGTATGTAGCATCATTATTAAAAATATAATTTTCATATACATGACCGGTAGCAGAAATTGGCTCTGTATAAGTGTCTCCACATTCACAAGTAAAGGTCTTTACGCCATCTGCTTCACAACTTGCTTGCATTGTAATTACTTCGGTGTAGTTGTGAGTATGTGATTCTTCTGTTGGTTCTTGTATTGCTGTCGATTCTTCCGTTGCTTCTGGTTGTGTTGCACTTTCTGTTGCCTGTGTATCTGCTGTGCTTGCGGTTTCTGTCTTTCCGCAACCTGCCAACATGGAAATAGTAAAACCTGTTAGTAAAAATAATGTTAATATCTTGTTTTTCATTATGCTCTCCTCTGTGTTATTACATAATCATAGTGACTTCCCTTGGAACTCCTTTTTCAATATTTACTCTCTCAACGGATGACATACCAGATCAGTCATATATGACAGTTTTCAACTTCTACACCTTGCCTATTCCTGACTGCGGGGTATATATCACATTTCCTTGCATATTTGCCCCGCCCCGTTCTCGGACGCGTGACCTTTTCATCGCTTTTCCTCTCCTTCGCCCCGTCCCGCGTGGCTTTTTGTAGCATTTCTTGCTCCTACGCCACGCCACACTCTTTCACCGCGTGGCTTTTGGGGCACTTCTCCTCTCCTGTGCCCCACATGTATCAAGAACTGCAGGCTATGTAACTTAATTGGGTCATACCATGCTGAAAGAGCATGCCAAATACCGAGATTAGTTCAGTTCTATAAATTGGGATTGGTGAAACTGACATATCTGACTTTTTCGATTTTATCATACTAGCCTATTTCTGAATAGACCTATCGCTGACATTAATCCCCTGGATTCAAGGGATGCTTCTCATTACATTGAGTAACTCGAAAGCTGCGGCACTCGAATTTCCTTCGGAAATTCTCATTCTCGCAACTTTCGCAGCTTGACTCTCCCCATAGCTAAAGCAAGGGGATTCTTGTTTCTTCCACTACTGCATTGGCTGATACCTTACGGTATTACAATGACTTACACAGTGTCCACAAGCTAGATTATACTGTTCCCGTATGCCCTACGGTGCAGTTTATTGCATGTTTACGCTGACTGCATTTGCAGTCCTCTGTTTAAGATATTTATGCTTGCATTGGTATCCCTGTTATGTACTGTATGGCATTTTGGACATTCCCATACACGAACTGCAAGATTTTTCACCAGAGGATTCTTATACCCACAACAGGAACAGGTCTGGCTGCTTGGATACTTGGTTGGCACTTTGATTATGTCGTTCCCATACCAAGCAGCTTTGTATGAAAGCATATCAAAGAATTTAGACCACGATGCAGAAGCAATGTGCTGTGCCAGTTTGTGATTGCGAATCATACTTTTTACATTTAAGTCTTCTATGCAGATTGTTTGGTTTTCACGCACCAGCATAGTTGACTGCTTTTGCAAGAAATCATTTCTTTGATTGGTAATCTTTTCGTGCACTAATGCTACTTTGATACGCTGCTTATTGCGGTTATTAGAACCTTTCTGTTTTCTTGAAAGCTTACGCTGTTCACGAATGAGTTTACGCATTGACTTTTCAAGATATTTCGGATTTGGCACAGCATTTCCATTGCTGTCGGAGTAAAACTCCTTAATACCAACATCAATACCAATTAAGCCACCATTGTTTGCTCTTGGCTGTGGCTCAAATTCCACATTAAGAACTACAAAATACTTGCCTGTAGGAGTATGTTCAATCGTTACATTGTTGATTTTCCCTGCTTCCATTGACTGACGTATTTTGACAAAGCCAAGCTTTGGGAGTTTGATATATCTTCCCACAATGCGTATATTATCCCCTTGGTTTACAGTTCTGTACGACTGGTGGCGGTTATGCTTGCTCTTGAATGTTGGGTGTGCAGCACGTTTCTGGAAAAAGTTTACAAAACCTCTGTCGAGGTCACGCAAAGACTGTTGTAATGCAATAGAGTCTACCGCTTTCAGAAACGCAAAATCTTCACACTTCTTAAGCTCAGTTAGCATTGCAGAAGTCTGAGAATAGCCGATTTTATTGCCATTCTCATAGGCATCATTACGCATGGCAAGTCCTTTGTTGTAGATGAGTCTGCAACAACCAAGGGTCTGATTGATTAATTTTTGTTGTTCCCGGTTCGGATAGATTCTAAATTTGATACCTTTTTGCATTAGCCCAGTTTATCCTTTTGCCTTTGCGATGTTTTCTGATTTTCAATATATTGTTTAATTACTTCCAGTGGAGCACCACCCACTGTAGATACAAAATAGCTGTTTGTCCAAAGAGTCGGCATTTTAGTCCGTAAAAAAGGAAACTCTTGCCTTAAAACCTTGGATGTATAGCCTTTTAAGGACTTTACAGCTTTGTGGATGCCGAATTGTGGGTCTACTTCCATCAGTATGTGAACATGGTCTGACATGATTTCCATTTCCAGAATGTCTACAGATAGATTTGTAGCATACTCTTGAAGTAGTTCCTTTAACCGTACATCTACGCCATTAGTTAATATTTTTCGTCTATATTTTGGACACCATACTACATGGTACTTGCAAGAATAGACGATATTGCTGTTGGATTTATATGTTGTATTCATGTTTGTATTATACTATTCCTTTATATCTAATACAATATATTTCTGAACATTCAAAAGGCCCTTATATCCCCATAGTTAAAACTAGGGGTTTTACGGGCTTGTCTGATAAAAATGGAGAGGTACAGAAAGTTGCTTGCAAGCAATCATTTCTGTACCTCTCCATTTTTACGTTACTCAATGTAATGCGGAAGATGGGACTTGAAGGTCTAGGTATCTTCGAAAGTACTGAAAAAAGGAGGGTTTCGGCACATCGTTTTGCTTGTAACCCAGTTTGTAACC
>JAGKUT010000129.1 GCA_021152765.1 Actinomycetes bacterium | reverse complement strand
ATGATAATGTTGTTTCTAATATGGAAGAAATGTCTTTGAACAAGAATGACCAAATAGAATATTTAAAAACAAGAATTTCTAATCTGGAAAAAGAACAAAAATTAAAATATGACTTAATTGTTTTAGGTTTAAGTTCATTGTTTGCTTTAATTATTGGTGTTACTTTTATGATACTAAACTTTTATGTTATTGGTATATTTATTATTTTTACTACTTGTTTTGTTAGTTGTTATCATACATTTAAGTTATCAAGTAATCAGAAGAAGATTTCTCTTGAGAAGTTTGAAGAGATTGATGAAATTAGGAAATATATTAGTTCTAAGTTAAAATAAAATTGATACATAATGTATCAATTTTTTTAATATTTGTCTAGATTAAAGGACCAAAAATAATCCATTTGTAAGAATTAATTCAAATAAATGCTGTTTTTTTACTCAATTCGCATTGATATTTCTATTATTCTTCTTCAGTTTCAACTAAAAATTCAATATCATCTAAATTGTTGTAAAGTGATAATTGTGTCCTAATAGCTTCTAGCAATAAATTATCATTTAACGCACAACAATTATCGCAAGATGAAGGAATTTTTTTTCTTATCTCTTCACCCCTATCACCGTATATCAATTTTTCTATTTCATTATCGTCGCCTTTTAGTTTGCCATAATGAAACTCTTTTATATTTCTAATTTTATCCCAGTGAATGCAGACAATTAAGTTAGAACTATATAAAATAGGCGAAAGCATTGAACTATAACACTTGGATGGTTTTTTTGTTTTAGATAATGTTCTATCTATATATAATTTATCTAGTAAATTAGGAACTTGTAAATGTTTTAATCCATATTTTTTATAAGATTTTTTTAATTCGAGTATATCATTTTTTGTAGTTTCGTCCAAAGAATTTTTAATTATTATTTCTTGATTTTCGGTTAGAACTTTTACTATTTGAAAACTATCGACATTCATCTCACCTAATTTTTTTGCCAATGAAATATAGTGGCCATTATTATATTTTCGCATGCAAGTTCTAACACCAATCAGCAATTCATTTTCTCTTTTATATTTTTTTCTTAATTCTGTTAATTCTTTTAATAGATTCATCGAATCATCAAAAGTAAATTTTTTTCTCGCTGGTTGTTCAGAATAAAATTCATATGCTTCATTAGATATTCCTGGCAAACTTATTCTTATGTATGATGCATATTTAACTAACGTTTCTTTTAATTTTGAATCCATTTTGCTCCCTGTACTTATATAAACCACACCCATGTTGCATTCTTTTTTTGCGTATTCAATGATTTCTGATCTATACTTATATAAATCAGGGTTCCCTTCTCCACATATTTCAAACCTAACACTATCTATTCCTCTTTTTTTTGAAAATAGAGATATTTGTTTAAGTATTTTCTTATATTTTTCTAATTCAATTTGTGGCTCTTTCAAATTATCTATTGCCCATTTTCTAGTTGGGTCTGCTAGACAATCCTTACATTTGAAGTCACAATATGGGTAATCTTTACTACTTACTGATAAAATTGGCAATTCTTCTTTATCGTTAATTAGCATGTTCTTGATTGCATTAGCATAATCCAAAATGCTCAACGGGTAAAAGTGTTGGGGGTACACGGCAGATGTTTCAAATACTATTTGCTTTTCTTTTTTATTTAGCATTATTAATTTTTGAACTTTTAAAAGTTTATCTTTATCAAGTTTTTTTACAACCTTAGTTACTTTATTAATATCGCAAGAATTATATATGTATTTTTCATCTTTCGAATAGGCAACTTTCTTCATATTTTCCTCCAAACTCTTCTCTTAAAATATTTGTATATTTTTCATATCTTTTTTCTAATCTCATTAACAAATTTTTTTTCATTTCACTTTTAACATCGTCCTTCAGAAAACTACCATTTAATCCGTTTATTATATTCATAGTTGCTAGTTTATATTGGCTGTATTTATTACTATAAAATCGTTTTTTTTCATTAAAATTCATCTTTTGATTTTTTAGTTTTGTTATGCTTTTATCATATTGCAAATAATGATATAATACGTCCTCTATAACTAATATTTCATTCGAATATGACAGTAGCAATGGTACTACAGCAAAATCTTCATGAAAAGATAAGTTTGGAAATTTTATATTATTCTTTTCAAACAATGATTTTTTAATACAATATGACCATAATAATGCATTTGCGCAAGATGGATTCGTGCACCACTCAATTATTATCTCATTTGGATTAATTATACCCTTTTCGCTACAACAAAATCTATACTTATCCTTGTCTTTTTCAATTAAAGCTTGATTTTCAGTTGCGGGTTCTACAATATTTTGATATCTAATCAAATCAAAATTTTTATTATTTTTATTTTCAATGTAATCAAGTATGTTAGGGACCGCATAGTCGTCAGAATCAACAAATATAATATATTCGCCTTTCGATAATTTCAATAGTTCATTTCTTGTAAACCCTATACCTCTATTTACCTCATTAATATGTAATTTTATTTTACTGCTATTTGCCTTAATTTTATTTATGACTTCAATACTATCATCTGTTGAGCAATCATCAATGACGACTATCTCAAAATTTGTTATATTTTGTACTAATAATTGTTTTAAACATTTTTCTATATTTTTTCCTTTATTATAATTTGCAACTAAAAAGCCAATACAAAAGAACAGAACCTACATATAAAATAGAACAAGAACCAAGTGAATTAAAACAAAATTTATTGAACTATGAAACAAGTATTTTCAAAAATATAGAGAATAAACATTTTTCATTTACTGAATTATTTAAATTAGATAAAGAAATTATTTATTCATTAAATCCATATGAAACAGAAATATTAAGAATTTATGTGGGTATATATGATGATGGAAAAAAACAATCAGTCCAAGAAGTAGCAAGAAGATTAGAAATACCTTCAAGTAGAGTCTCAAATACATTAAAAAAAATAATGGATAATTTTGAATCAAAAAAAGGACAAGAACTTTTAATAAGAGAAAGAAATAAAGATATAAAAGAAAAAATACAAAATTATGAATATAGAAAACAAATACTAAATTCAGATATAACATTTCTAAATATAACAGACAACTTTATAGATATATTAAGAGAAGAAAAAATAAATACAGTAGAAGATTTATTAAAAATAACAGAAGAACAAGTTGAATTTGCTAGAATGGTTTATAATGGTATCAATCTTAATTGTGCTTATGTAGGTTTAGGTGAAGGGTTAAATAGACGCCCAGCAACATTGACAAGTCCAATAAAAGGATATAGTGCAGGAC
>JAGKUT010000128.1 GCA_021152765.1 Actinomycetes bacterium | reverse complement strand
ATTGAATGGGATATAGTTAGTCTCAATTCCTTCATTATATTTTCTCATGTATTCTATTATTTTTTTTAGTAATTCTTTTGATTCATCTTTTATATATAGTTTATTTATTTTATCAAAAAGAGTAGTCATTATATTTTGACTACTCTCTTCAATTTTTTTATTTTCTTCTTTAGGTGTTTCTACTCCAAAGAAGTCTTTATATATATCTTTAAAATAGTCAGTATTCATTATTTTTCAATATGAATTTCAAGCATCTTGTCTTTAAGTTCTTTTTCGATTGTTTCAAGTTCTTTTTCTGCTTCTTGACGCTTGATTCTTCCATTTTTATGAATCTCAATTACTTTATCTAATGTTTCAATTAAGTCAGCATTTGTTTTCTTAATTGTTTCAATATTAACGATTGCTTTTTCTGATTCTTCAGCTATATCAATTGAGCCTTGTTTTAATGTTTCACTATTTTTAACTAACATTTCATTAGTTAATTTAGATACATCTTGCTGTGTTTTTAAGGCTTTCTTTGCGTTATTGATACCTAAAGCAAGTACCATTTGATTTTTCCATAGTGGAATTGTATTTGTAATTGAACTTTGAATTTTTTCTACTAGTTCTGCTTCATTGTTTTGAAGTAGTCTAATTTGTGGAGCCATTTGAATTGAAATAATTCTTGTTGTTTTTAAGTCATAGATTTTCTTTTCAAATCTATTTATCATATTCTCCATATCATTTACTTTTTGAACATCTAATTGTTCTCCTGATTTCTTAGCAATCTCTTGTAATTCTGGTAATACTTTATTTCTTAATTCATCTAGTTTTCTTTCACCAGCAATTATATATAATGATATTTCTTTGAAGTATTCTAAGTTTTTTTCATACATTGTATCAAAGATACTGATATCTTTTAACATTTGTAGTTTATCTTTTTCTAGTCCATTTTCAATTGTATCAATGTTTTTTTCAATTTTACTATATTTAGCAATAGCAAAGTCTACTTCTTTTTTTGCATTGTTAAATAGTTTTGCGAAGAATCCTTTGTTCCCTCCTGATACATCTTTATCAAATGCTTTTATTTGGCTTACTAAGTCAGCTAATAAATCTCCTGTTGGGCCTATGTTTTTTGTTTTAACATCTTCTAAGATACTATCTGAAAACTCAGATATTTTTTCTTGTGCAGCAGCTCCATATTGAATTACTTGTGTTGTGTCTGTTACATCTATTTTACTATTGAATTCATCTATAGCTTTTTGTTCTTCTTTTGTTAGTTTATCGTAGTTAAGTGAGTTTTCTATTTTTTCTTCTGTTACTTTTTCACTTGTTAAATTTTCTATGCTTTCATCTTCTAATTTTTTTTCTACTTTTAATTCTAATCCTTCCATATTTCCTCCTAATTATTTTTTAAATAATCAATTAATTTATTATATGTATCCATTTTTAAACTTGATACTGTACTTTTTATTGTTTGTGGTACTCCTATTCCGATATTTGATACATCATATGTTCCACCTGTTATACCAGTTCTAAATCCATATTTTTCCCAAGCAATTTGTCCAATTTCTGGGTCATTTAATGCTTCATATAATAGTTTTCCATTTTCTGTGAACGCTGCATAGCAGTGTGAGTTCCATATTGTTGGTGTTGGATATAATATTCTTATATCGTCTTTTACTTGATTGAATGCATCAGGTGATGAGTTTGCGAAGTCTATTATACTTTTTTCATAGTCAACAATCATTGGTTCTCCACCCATACCTGTTTTTAAATATTTTTCAAATAAATCAGCTGGAGTGTTATTCATATATCCTGATTTAGTATAGAAGTCTTTTAGTTTTGGTAGATTTTTTTCTACATTTTCGTTTGTTACTTGGGCTTCACTTAGTATTGATAGAAGTAGTCCATAGTATGTTGCTCCTGGAGATGATGTTACTGGGTCAGTTGATGCGATATTTATTTGTCCATATAGGTTAAGACCTATGTCTTTCCATTTTTTTCCTTCTAGAATATAGTTAATTAATTTATCCATATCAGTTATATAGTATACTCCATCTGTTTCTGTTACTATTTTTTCTTTTATAAGGGCATCTACTACTTCTCCCCAACTATATATTACTATTGGAGTATTAAGTGTTAGACCTCCATCTAATACTGTATATCTATCTGCTTCTCCTAATTCTTTATTTGGAGCTAGTTTATAGTAGTCATAGAATCTTTGATCTGATGTGAATAATGCATCGTATTTTGATACACCTGTTGAACTAATTTCAAAGTCTGTCGCATGTTTAATACTTTCAACTATTTTTTGGTCACCCAATCCTACACTTTCTCTTATTAATGGTCTAGTTATAGTTTTACCATTACTCCATGTATCGTATACTACTTCTAGTTTGTATTTTTTTTCTAATATTTTTTTAATATCTTCATCTGCAAGGAAGTCTTCTTTTCCTCCACCTGTTGCGACATAGACTGTAGTTAGGTGTTTTGATAAAGTTATTCCTTTTTCATCTTTCATGTATTTTAATAAGATTATTAGTCCTATTAATATTACAAATAAAATTATACCTATTATCATTTTTTTATTTTTCATTTTGCACCTCATTCTTTATGATATTGTCTTCTACTATTCCATCTGCTTTCATCATTAGTTCATATACTTTCATATCTGCATCTGTATCTATTATATCTTTTTGATATAAGTTTGATAGTATTGTTTTGAATGCTTTATTTGTTTCTTTTATTAAATTTTGTGCTTTTGTCATAAATGTTTTTTCATCTTTTGGAATTAAGTTTTTTATTTGTTTTTGTTCTTTTCTTGCTTCCATTATTTTTTGATATAATGATTTATTTGTGTTTTTTAATTTATCTTTTGTTTTAACTCCTGAAAACATTAATTCTGAAGCAACGAATGCACATCCTCCTATTACTAGGGATGGCGCCAAAGCTACTGATAGTCCTATATATGGTATTGCGAAAAATGTACTTCCTAATATAGCTGAAGTTATATCTTTATTTTTCATTAGTTATAACTCCTTACTTCTTTGAAGGCTCTTGTTAGTCCTTTTTTTCCATCAAATATTTTTCCGTTTGTTAGGTCAGCTATTTCTTTTAGTTGTTTTTCACTTGATGAACCGAATGTAATACTATATACAGGAATATTTTTATCTGTAGTGTTGTAGTAATTCTTTAGTTCTTTAAATGTTCCATTGTTGGATGCTCCATCTGTCATTAGTATTACTGTTTTAGTATAATCGTCTGTATCTTTTTCTAATATTTTTAATGCTTCAATACTTGGATCATATATATTTGTTGTTCCTTGTGTCTCTAAATTGTCTATTATTTTTATTACATCTTTTGTGTTATTTCCTAGCTTTGTATCGTATATTTTATCTACTTCTCCATTGAATGTTATAACTGTAATTTTATCTGTATCTGAAAATTGTATTTTATCAATTGAAGCTTTATCATAGTCTAGTATATAGTTCATTGCTTCTTGTAGTTCTTCTAATCCACTACCTGTCATACTTCCTGATATATCTAAGCAGAATACTACATGTGTTGGTTTTCTTAACATTTCAATGTAAAGATTTAATGCTTCTGTCATTACTGTTTTACTTGGATATTTTATGTCTTTTAGATATTTAGTTGTATCTATTCCCCAGTCTTTGTTGAAAGTGTTTTCGTCTGTGTCTTTTTTTATTCCACCAAACCATGATCTATATCCTTTTTCTTCTAATATGCGTGTTACTTCATCACTTCTTAAATAGTTTTGAATTTTGTTAAATTTTTCTTTTGTATAATCATCTTTTGAGTCATTGTTTATATATGCGAATGGCATATCGTTAATAGCTACTCCATCTGATGGATATATTAAGTATAGCGGTTCTTTATTTTCACTAACTAGCTTTTTATTTAGTTCTATTAGTGAGCTTTCATAGTTTATCATTGCGTTATAGTTACCTTTTAAATACATTTCTGTTAGGTAGTCTTCGTCTCCTGATACTCTTTCTACTCCTTTAAAGAATTCTTTTAGGTCTTTTTGTAATGCTTCTTGTTTTAGAATGTCACTAGTTAATACTTCAGGATTTCCTGCTAAACTATTTAAGAAGTTTAGATATGCGGTTGCTCCTGTATTTGTTTGTGTAACACTAGACATTACATATTTTAGTTTGCCCTCTTTTATTGCGTTTAATATGTCTTTGTTTTTTATTTCTTTATCTACAAATCCTAGTTCTTGAGCTTTTTTCTTTTCTACTGCCATTACTACTGGATCTATTACTATTGATTTACTGTCTGTTATTATGTTTTGATTTTCTAGCATGTATAGCCATATTGAGTTTGATATCCATACTGCGTCATAGTCTTTGCTATTGTTATTTAGTATATCTACTATTTCTAGGTCTCCATAGTGTTCTATTTCAATATTGATTTTGTTTTCTTTTCCATATTTTTTTATTTCTTTATCTAATGCACTTGTTGATGTTGATGAAATGATTGTGAATGTATCTTTTGATTTTTTATGTCCTTCTTCTATTTCATCATTTCCACATGATTTAACTAGGATAAAACTTATAAAAAGTATTATTATCCATACTATAATTTTTGAATTATCTTTTTTCATTTTATCGCCTCTTTTACTTATAATAATATATCATAAATTTACTTGTTTTACAAGGAATCATTGTATTGTTTAATCTTGAATTATTTGGTATAATTATGTTAGATTTTTCAGGTGGTTTTATGGGAAATAAAATTTGTGTTTATGAGAAAACAATTCTTATACTTTCTAGTGGGATTGTTTTAGTTATGGGAGTTCAACATATAAGGGCTTCTGAGGTTAAAAAGTTGTCTCATAAATTGAGTAATATTAATTTTGAACATGATTTTGATGATACTCCATTAAATAATGTATATTCTGAATTTACTTCTCAAATTGATGCTTCTTCTATTTATGAGAAATATATTACTAATGAATTTGATTATAGTGTACATAATTATATTCCTACTTTGTCAAATGATTTTATTAGTTATACTTTTTATGATGATTATATTAAAATTGATTTGTTAAATGATGACGAGGTTTATAGTAGGTGCTTTTATAATAATGATGATAGTTATTCTATTATGTTCAATTGTGAAAGCAATTTTGATGATAGATTATATACTATTAATTATAATTTTTCTTCTGATGGTTCTTTAACTAGTTATGTTTCTTATGATGGTTTTTTTGAGAACACTCATGATGATTTAAATAGTTATTCTTTTGTAAAAACAAAATAATTTAGTTTGCAGCAACTGGAGTTTCTTTTGGAACTCTTACTTTCTTTTCTACAAATCCACTGCGAAGACAGCGTGTACAGCAGTTAATCGTACGAGTTGTTCCGCCGATTTCTGTTTTTACTTTAAGCAAATTTGGTCGCCATGTGCGATGAGTATGATTATAAGTCTTGCTGACTTTATTTCCGTACATCGGAGATTTTCCGCAAACATCACAAGTTCTAGACATATATTTCACCTACCTTACTTAATATACAACGTGAGTTCGTACAATATATAAAAATATAAAAGTCTTGTCAAGTAGAACTTAACGAAGAACCTGCATACATTTCCAATGTATCATAACACGGACTGACAGAACCGCCGTCCTTTACGATTCGTTCAAGAACAGGAAAGCGGTGTAAATTTTCGTCGATGTATTTTTGAATTCCCACGTGGCTCAAATCGTGCGTCATGTGAATGAACCAGGTATGACGTGGTTCAATTTTCTGACTGCATTCCATCGCTTCGTCAAAATTAAAATGCGTAGAATGATGTTTTATACGAAGTCCATCAATTATAAGATGGTCAAGAATTCCTTTATTCCTGTTTATAATTTCAATCGATTTTTCGCTTATAAAACTCAAGTCTGTCAAATACGCAATTGAATGAACGGAATTATCAGTCTGCTTTTGCAAAAAAAGATATCCCGTTGATTCTATTTTTCCGTGCTTCATCGGGACAGGAATAAAGGAATTCTTGACCATCTTATAATTGATGGACTTCGTATAAAACATCATTCTACGCATTTTAATTTTGACGAAGC
>JAGKUT010000127.1 GCA_021152765.1 Actinomycetes bacterium | reverse complement strand
AATCTCTGTTGTAGACGGTGAGTGGCGATAATTCTTGTAGTATTCCTCTACAAATGCCTTAATAGTACCCATAAGCTCTGTAGATTTATGTCTCATACGCCGCTCCTTTCTAAAGGAAGCAATCTGCGTTCATTACTTCCTGACTAAACGTATAATACTTCGAACACGTGTTAGCAATAACAATCTACAAAAGTTTGAAATGGCCGATAAGCCGCGAAAATCGTGCACTCCCCCTTTTATGATTCTAATGGTAATTTATATAATGGCAATAATGAAAATTGGGTTAGTCTTGATCAAATTTCTGATTATTTAATTGATGCGACTATTTCTGTTGAGGATAAACATTTTTATCATCATCTAGGTTTTGATTATTTAAGAATTATAAAAGCTATGGCTACAAATATAAAGAGTCATGATACGGTCCAAGGTGCTTCTACTATTACTCAACAGTACGCAAAAAATTTATTTTTAGATTTTGGTAAGACATGGTCTCGTAAGCTACAGGAGGCATGGATTACTATTAAATTAGAAAGTCAATATAGTAAGAAGGAAATACTAGAAGGATATTTAAATACAATTAATTATGGCGGTGTATTTGGAATTGAGAATGCTTCTTTATATTATTTTAATAAACATGCTTCTGAATTATCTTTAGCTGAAGCATCTATTTTAGCCGGTATTCCTAAGTCTCCTAGTAATTATTCTCCTATTTCTAATGAAAGTAACGCAAAGGCCAGACAAAAATCAATTTTAGATAGCATGGTTAAGAATAAATATATTTCTAGGGAAGAAGCTCTTGATGCATATTCTGTTGAGTTATCTTATATTGGTTCTAATGAAAGTTCTGTTTCTTCTTTAATGTATTTTCAAGATGCGGTTATCGATGAATTAAAGAGTATAAAGAGTATTCCTTCTTCTTTTTTGGATACTAAAGGTCTTAAGATTTATACAACTTTAAATCTGGATTATCAAAAAAATTTAGATAATAGTGTTAAAAAAAATTTAAGTGATAATCCTGATATTCAAGTTTCTAGCATTGTTATGGATCCTAATAGTGGCGCAATTTTAGGTTTAGTTGGTGGTAGAAATTATAAGGAGAGTCAATTTAACAGAGCTATATCTTCTAAAAGGCAAATAGGTTCTACTATTAAGCCATTCTTATATTATTCTGCATTAGAGAATGGTTTTACTCCTTCTTCTACTTTTATTAGCGAAAGAACTACTTTTACTTTTTCTGATGATAAAACTTATAGTCCAAAAAACTATGGTGAAATATATCCTGATAAGTCTATAAGTATGAGTGCTGCTATTTCTTATTCTGATAATGTATTCGCGGTTAAAACTCATCTATTTTTAGGTGAGGATACATTGGTTAATTTATTACGTCGTGTTGGGGTAAAAAGTGAACTAGAGCCTATTCCTTCTTTAGCGTTAGGAACTGAGGAAATGAGCATGGTTGAAATTATGGGAGCGTATGGAACACTTGCAAGTGGTGGATATAAGAATACTCCTTATTTAATTGAAAAAGTTTTGGATAAGGATGATAATGTTTTATATGAGCATGACTCTAAACCTGAGTTAGTTTTAAATGAAAGTGATGTATTTATTTTAAATGAAATGTTAACTAGTACCTATTCTTCTGATTTTATTGATTATAATTATCCTACTTTAATTAGCTTATCTGGAAAGTTATCTCATAAGTATGCGATTAAAACAGGTACTACTGATACCGATAGATTGATTTTTGGTTTTAATCATGATTTACTTGTTGGTGTTTGGACAGGATATGATGATAACAGAGAAAGTCCTTCTAGTGATAGTTCTATCTCTAAGAATATTTGGTATGATACTATTGAAAGTTGTTTAAAGGATAATGAAGATAGCTGGTATGATATACCTGTAAATGTTGTTGGTGTATTAGTTGATCCAATTAGTGGTGAACTTGCCGGTGATAATACTAATCATAAGAGAATGTTTTATTATATAAAGGGTACTGAACCTACTTTGACAGATTCTAATTTAGATGTTTTAATTCCCTCTATGAAGTATGTTGAATAGAAAAAAATGCACTGTTTTTTTAAAATTTAGTGCATTTTTATCTTTTTTTAAGTCTTTTTGCGCAATAATTGTGCATTTCTTAATTTTTTCCTATAAAAACGTTATATATTTCTTTATATCTATATCCTTTTTTTAATACTGTTGTATCTGGTTCTACTATACCAAGTTCTATAAGTTTATTTATAATATTTGATGTAGTGTTTCTAGATATTCCTGTTATCTCTGATATTTCTGTTTTTGTAAATACAATCTGTTTCATTATTATTGGCATAATACAATATACTGAACTTCCTTTAATTTGCTTTATCTTAATCTGATCTTCTTCATATATTTTTTTTATTCTTTTAATTTTTGTAATGTAGCTATTACATTGTTCAATTATGCATTGTAGAAAGAACTTTATAAATCCTGTTATATTTCCTTTTCTACTTTCATTTAAAAATTTGTAATAACTTGGCTTATATAGTTCTATTACTTCTGATAAAAATAGTATTGGTCTTTCTTCTGTAAGTGCTGCTAATTGTATTGGAATTAATGCTCTTCCTAATCTTCCATTTCCATCTCTATATGCATGTATTGTCTCAAAGTGCGCATGTGATATTGCAAGATTTATAAATGTACTATCTATATACGCATCATTCATATATTTAAATAATTCATTTAATAGTATTGGTACGTCTTCGGGAATTGGTGGGATGAATGAAGCATATTCTATTGTACTTCCTTTTGGACCAATCCAATTTTGTGTTGTTCTAATATGTCCTGGTTCTTTTTCTTCACCTCTAACACTATCTAATAAGATTTTATGCATATTATTTACTAATTTTAAATTTATTTCTTTGTTTGATTTTAATTGTTCTTCTGCATATTCTACAACTCTTTTTAAATTTTCTATTTCTCTAGTTTCATCTGTTTTTTGCATATATTTTAAATAATACATATCATCTTGTGAAATCTGTGTTCCTTCTATTTGTGTTGACTTTAAACTTTCACTTAGAAGTATTGAATCTAGAAAAAATTTTGAATCAAATTGTAAATTATTTAGATATGATTTGTATTCTCCATATTTTTCATTTGCTTCACTTATCAATCTTAGCAATTCCTTATCCATTATATATTCTGGTGGAAATTCTTTTACTTTATATGGTTCCATTGTATCACGTATAATCTAATTATGTGATTTTTTCACATATATTAGAAACTCCTTTCTTTATATATTTATAACTGAATTGAGTTATAATATTTTGGCACTGTG
>JAGKUT010000126.1 GCA_021152765.1 Actinomycetes bacterium | reverse complement strand
TAACAACTTTATCATAATCCTTTTGAAGCATTTTTTTAAATTCTTCATTATCGGTAGGTTCCTTAATAGGTTCTACTAAGCTTGGTTGGATGCATTTATCCTTATCTACTTCGATATAATTAAAATTATCGCGGATTTTTCTAAATAAATCATTTCCTTTTTTTGTGTTAACAAGTACTAAAGATATACCTTTTTCATCATAAAAGGTGTCATAATTCTTATCACATCCCCAAAAGTCACCCAATGTTAAGTCACCGCATCTTTTGAAACTGGCGAACTTGCATTTATAACAATTATTCATGAAATTATATCCTTTAAAGAATGAATAATAATATATATCGTCTCTTGGCTTCCTGATGTAAATTTTTTTAGTAAAATCTATTTTTATATTTTGTATACTTTCATTATTTTTATGTCTAAAATTTATTTTAATTATGGATTCATTATTTATTTTTTCTTGGTAATCTATATATTTTTTTAAATTCAAATAACTCGGTGCACCGTGACATATTACATCACATATAACTAGATTTGTAGTGTCAATTTTCAAAAACTTTAAATATTTTTTTAAAGCATTACACTGACAAGGTGTACCACTAAATAGAACACATTCTTTGTTAATTAATTTATCTCTTATTTGTTGAAATACATTTTTTAAATTACTTTGGGCATATTTAGCTCCATTTAAATTTTTTAAGTCTTTTATGTTATCAATAATTGCATGTTCAACCTCTAATTTGTTATTAAATATTGCCCCGACTATACATCCTTTTTTTATATAATATTTGGCTATTTCAGGAAATACTCCGCCTGAAGAGCTATTCTTTCGTGTGATTGCATTTTTATTTTTGGCTGCGTAAATAACAATATTATTATTCACATTCAACTCATCTTTTGGGCATATTTTTTTGCATAAATCACATCTTACACATTTGGTTTTATCATAATTTGCAACATAGAAACCATTGGAGTTTTTTACTATTTTGATACAATGTTGGGGACATATACTTTCGCAAGCACCACATCCAATACATTTTTTATAAACAACACTCATAAAAAATCACACCCATTTATTAATAAACTCGTAACTTTTTTCACGTTCTTTTTGTATAATCATATCTATTCCATTATAATTTATGTTACAGTCCAACTTATTAATATCATTTTCTATCAATCTATCTTCTAGATGCATTTTTTTTAGCAAATCAGCTATTTTTATATTATTTTTTTCCATAAATACAACAAAGTTTTTTTTCATGATAATTGAAAAAATTGTTCCATGAAAGCTTTTTGTTATCATATAATCACAATGTTTTACATAATTGATAAATTCAAATGGTGAACAACATATATTTTTAAAGTCATTTTGATATATTCCAATCGAGTATACTTTCATTTTTTTATTATTAGCAAATTTTTTTATTAATTCAATTTCTTTTTTTGAAAAATGGTACCCATATAGAAGTATGTATCTTTCTTTCTTTCGCCTATCTTTATAATAATTGTCCCAATCTATTAAAAATGTAGGGTCTAAAATTTCATAAACATCATTATATCTATTATTTTTCAAAAATAGATTTTTTGTTTTCGTATCCCTAACAGATATATAATCAAAATTGTCAAAAACATTTGAATCATATTTTTTAATAATATCTTCATGTGTTGAATTGTTACTACTTGCTGCCAATGAAACCACTTTTTCACTATTTAATCCTATACCGAAAAATTCATTCATGTGATAAAATGTGGGATTATTTACATTCCATATTTCATCCGAACCCACTATTGCAATATCAAATCCATCTTTTGTATTAATGACTTTTAGTTTTTTTATGTTTTTATAGTTTTTTAAAATTAATGATATTTTAAAAATCTTATTTTTTAAACTTTTTCCTTTAAAATTTATTTTAATAGGCATTCTATAAAAATAAACTTTTTTATTATACTTTTTTTCTAGTACCTCTTTTATCGAAAACGCCTGGAGAAAAGCACCATAATTCAAAGAATTATATAATGTAAAACACAATATTCTATTCTTCATAATTTTTTAAATATATAAAGTCTTGTTCTTTCCTATTAACAAACTTATTATTCCCTTCTCTCAATTCTTTCATTATTTTGTTAGCCACATCATATGCCCTATCATACTCTTCTTTTGTTATTTCATTATTATTAAGTGCTGCCAAAAGCTCATTTTCATCAACAATAGATATATAATAACCTTGCCCTGATGAATAAGGCGTATCATATAATATATCTAAAAACAGATCGTCAAAATATACTTCTCCATTTTCAAAAGATGTAGATGAAATGATATCAAAATAATATTGTATAATATTACCTTCATCGTTGATAAAAACTCTAACATTATATTGTTCGTCAATTGGTGAATATTCTAAAATTGTGTAGTTTTTTCCAACTAAAGCAACTTTTTTGCCATTAATATAAATTTTACATACATGTGATGTATCGAGCACATGTTTATATGTTATATATGAATTAAGTTCTTCATTCCAGATAGTTTTTATCTTTCTTTTTGTTACTTCTCTCATGTAAATATCATTTAATCTTTTTTTCTTTCTCATATGCACTCCTATAACCTATAACAACTATGCATTCTTTTACATGCGTCATATTCATAACTTGACATTCTATTAGTTTTAACTAAGACTTTTTTTTCTCGCATTACAGCGTATTCTGTTTTCACTTCTTCAACGGAGTTATCAGGACAATGAATGTAATTAAAATATGCAGGTAAATAATTACCTTTTTCTAACATATTAATAGAAAAATTTACAGGTCCTTGTTCTTCGTCAGAAGTTACAATTAGATTACCATTTCTATGTAAGTGTTGTAGATTCAAATCTAATAGTGCTGCATTTATTGCTATTACAAATTTACCATCGCGTGTATTCGTAAATTTTTCTCTGATTTTATATTTTAAATCATATGTTCTAGATAATAAATCGCTAAATTTTCTACATCTATTATGGTCTAATATTATTATTAATCCACAATTTCCAAAAATGGTCTTTGACATCCACACATTTAGTTTAATGTTGTCCGCAACCGAATTATTTTCATCCTCTAATTCTTTTTTATGAAGAGCAAGATATAAATCGTCCCATACTGGAATTGAATATACTTCTGTGATATCGAATCCATCCAAATGTATGATTCGATCGATACCATCTAATATTTGCCCACCATCTGGTCTTATCATTATAAAACTTTTATCCATAAATCCCCCTATAACTTGTTTTTATTATAAATGATTTTTGTTTTTTGTCAAGTGCTACTAACTAGTATAATAAATAAC
>JAGKUT010000125.1 GCA_021152765.1 Actinomycetes bacterium | reverse complement strand
TAATTATATATAGTAAAGGAGTGTAAAAAAATGTTAGGAAACATAATTGGAGTAGATGAAAGTATTGTATTAATAAAATTAAACATTGATTTATCAAAAATATCAAACTTAATAAATTTAATGGTAATAATGGAAAGTGAAGAAAAAAGGATAATAGGAGAAATAATAAATATAAAAGATAATATTGCTTATGTTAATCTATTAGGAGAATTAAAAGGAGAAAAATTCGTATATGGTGTTATAAATAAGCCAAGTTTCTCCTCAACAGTAAAACTTATTTCAAAAGAAAGAATACCTATGATAATAAGCACCGAAAATTTCATAGAAAACGAACACTTATATTTAGGAACAAGTCCAATATACGAAGGCGTAAAAATAAATGTAGAAGTAAACAAATTATTCAGCAATCACTTTGCTATATTTGGTTCAACAGGAAGTGGAAAATCTTGTAGCGTAGCACGTATATTTCAAAATTTATTTTCAAAACCTAATTCAATACCATATAGATCAAGTATATTTATATTTGACGCATATGGAGAATATCATACCGCATTTGAAAAATTAAACGAAGTAGTACCAGAAATCAATTTTAAATACTATACAACAAATGTAGATGAAGACATCGACAAAGTATTAAGAATACCACTATGGTTATTAGATGTAGATGATATCGCACTATTACTAGAATGTGATAAAACAAGTCAATTGCCTATAATAGAAAAAGCACTTAAGCTAGTAACAGTTTTCGCAAGGGAAGAAAGTCAAGTAATTAAACATAAAAATGACATAATCGCTAGAGCAATACTAGATATACTTACAAGTGGTAAAAATGCATCTCAAATAAGAGACCAAATTATTTCAGTGCTATCATACTATAATACAAGTGAATTAAACCTTGATACTCAAATATTCCAACCAGGATATACAAGGCCACTAAAACAATGCCTATTAATAGATGCATCAGGAAAAATAAGAGACATGGAATTAATAATGAACTTCATGCAAAAATTCACAGATGATACTCTAGAATTAAATTTACCAGACGGATCATTTAAATATACACTAGAAGACTTAAAAGATGCGTTAGACTTCGCATTAATAAGTGAAGGTATCTTAAAAAGTGAAAAAATATTTGACGAATATAATGTATTAAAAGTAAGATTACATTCATTAGTTTCAGGAAACTATAGTGAATATTTCAATTATGACCATTTTATTACAAAAGAACAATATGTAAGAGAGCTATTGTCAGCTCCAAACGATAGAAAAGCGCAAATAATCAACTTTAATATTAACTATATAGATGATAGATTCGCAAAAACATTAACAAAAATTTATTCAAGATTGTTATTTAACTATGCTAAAGAATTAAAAGATAGAGCCTCAATACCATTTCATATAATACTAGAAGAAGCACATAGATATGTACAAAATGATAATGATGTAAATTTATTAGGGTATAACATATTTGATAGAATCACAAAAGAAGGAAGAAAATATGGAGTATTATTAGGTCTTATTTCACAAAGACCTTCAGAATTATCAGATACATCTATATCACAATGTAGTAATTTCCTAATATTCAATATACTACACCCATTAGATCTACAATACATTAAACAAATGGTACCAAATATAACAGAAGAAACATCTAAAAAATTCAAAACACTTCAAGCAGGAAATTGTGTAGCATTTGGTAATGCATTTAAAGTTCCAGTATTTATAAAATTTGAAATGCCAAACCCAGCTCCATCAAGTAGTAGCTGTGACATTAGAAAAACATGGTTTATAGAAAAGAGGTAACATGAAAAATAAAGGATTCACACTAATAGAACTATTAGCAGTAATAATTATTATTGGTCTAATAGCAGTAATAACAATACCAAAAATAACAAAGCAAGTAGAAGATTCAAAAAAGAATATAGCAAAATCAAGCGCATATCAATATAAAAAAGCAGTAAATGAATACACAATAGGACAACAAATGAATAAAAATATTATAGAATTAAATGGAGAATATGAAATAACTGAAAATGGATACTTATATAATAATAACAATACAATAGAAGTAGATTTTAGTGGAGAAAAACCAAAAAACGGGTATTTAACATACATAAATAACGAACTACAATCAGGTTGTATAACTATAAATAAATATGCAGTAACATTCGAAAATGGAGAAGTAACAGATACTAAAAAAGGAGACTGTGAAAAAATTCTACAAGAAAAAATAAGTAAAAAAGTCGATTCATATGTAAAAGCAGCTTTAACAGCTAATTCATCAATAACTGGTGAAACTGTTAAAACTGTATCAGAAATGAGTAGTATAACAACAAATCCAGCTGATTCAGGATGGATACATTTTAATAAAGTAAATGATAATGTAGTAGTTGTTGATTATTCATTAACATATGGTGATTTAACAGCTAATTATTTATCATTAACAGATGGTAATTATATATCAACATTTGGTGAGGCAAGAAATAAACCATTACTTGCAACAGTTGGAAGTGATGTATGTCTAACAGAAACAGATTGTTTTAAAGTAATAGAAATAAATGGTGAAACTGCTACATTACTTGCGAATAATAACATTAATACATCAACAGGAATGCAAGGAGCAAATGGGCAAAGTTATGAAGTAGCATTCTCAGGAAGTCAATATTGGACTAGTAGTTACGATATATATGATCCATCAAAGAATGACGAATCTGGAACAAATTATAGTGTTGCATACTATGTAAATCAATATGTTGAAAACTTACAAGATTTAGGATTTAATGTTACAAGTGGAAGAATATTAAAAAAATATGAAGTTGAGTCAGGAGGAATAGCAGAATCTTATAAAGAAAGTGGAGAATATTACTGGTTCGGTTCGGCTTCTATCGACCGTCCTTACGTGTGGTTCTATGCCTTGGGTGGCGGCATCGGCCTCGACCCCTATTCGAACTCGTCCATCTACGGCGTTCGTCCGGTTATAGTTATCTCAACATCTGATATCTAATAGGGAGCGGGATTCCCAAAGTTGGTTTAAATCATCTAACAACAATAGAAACATCAATAACAATAATATAAAAAAAGTAATAATTAATTCGACAAAATAATTAATTAAAATCATCTATAATCAATATAGGTGATTTTTTATGAATAATTATCATATCTTCGCAATAAAAAAAGAAGTATATAATGTATATAAAGATAATGAATATTCATTATTTAAATTATTATATAATCTTTATAATCTAAATAAAACAGATTTAAATTATGGAATAACACTATATAATCAATTATGTTATCCTATAAATATAAATAAATTAGAAGAATAT
>JAGKUT010000124.1 GCA_021152765.1 Actinomycetes bacterium | reverse complement strand
CAATAATTTATTGTATATCAGCTTACAATAAATATAGTTTTTATCGTGACATCAATGAAATAAGATCAGATATGTCACTCGGGCATTATTTTTCTTATCTTTGGAAAGGCGAAATGATATTCTCTCATGATGTTTCCGATAAAACTGTAAAAATCCCTGCGTTTATTACATTTTTTTTCTTATACAATGGCTTTTTAATATGTCGGTATCTTAACATTAAACGATCATTTAGCATGGGAAATTTTTATTTGAAGAGTTCTTCAAATTTTATGTGGCATATAAGCAAGCTGATATGGTGCACTATAAGCACACTTTTATTATTCGGCATATTCTTTTTATGCACCTTTGTTTTTGCTCTGTTTTCAGGAAGTATATCTCTTGACACATCAGATGATATAATTCAATGTCTTTTAGGTTCGGATTATCCCGCACTTCAGGCAAACTTTGGACAGCTTGTTTTGATGCCATTTCTTGTGTTAATATCTACCGCATTTATTCAAGTTTTTTTATCATTGTTGCTTTCTCCTATAATTGCGTATACTATGCTGATAATCTATTATGTATCCTCATTATTCTTATGCAAAAGCAGCTTTATATATAATTATGTTATATTACTGAGATCAGATGTCTATGACAGCAACGGCGTATCTTATAATGATGGAATAATACTTAACGCAGTTTTAGTTCTACTGATTTTTATTACATATGTGCTTATATCAAAAAAGAAAAAGGAGAAATTTATAAAATGAAAATAGAAGTACACGAATATGAAAAAGTCATTTCATCTAATAAACTATTGTCAAATATAAATATGTCTCTTTCTAGCGGGAATATATATGGTTTTCAAGGAAAAAACGGCAGCGGAAAAACTATGCTTATGAGAGCAATAAGCGGTCTTATTCTGCCAACTTCCGGTTATGTTGAAGTAGATGGCAAGCGTATAGGCAAAGATATAGATTTTCCGCAGGATATAGGTGTTCTTATTGAAAATCCGGGTTTTATCGGTTCATATTCGGGATTTAAAAACTTAAAGCTACTTGCTTCGTTGAAAAACAAAGTAAAAGACGAACAAATCTGTAAGTTGATGAAGCAATTAGCTCTTGATCCGAATGATGAAAAAAAGTACAGAAAATATTCACTCGGAATGAAGCAAAAACTCGGGATAATCGCTGCAATAATGGAAGAGCCGGAAATAATCATTCTTGATGAGCCATTTAATGCACTCGATGAAAAAAGCTGTGAGATTGTCAATGAGATGCTTTTTAAAATAAAGGCCAACAATAAGATTATTATTATCGCCTGTCATGATAAAGAAGAGCTTTTCAAAATTGCAGATGTAGTATATGTTATAGAAAATGGTGAGGTAAAAAAAACAATAGATGTTAAAGCAGAAAAAAATAATTAATTTAGTCACTATGATCTTATCAACCGTATTATTGATACTCCTTATATTAGGAATAATGCAATGTTATAAGATCAATAAAAAATACCCTTCCCCTACTGTAATGGCTGTTGATATTTCTCAAGAACTTTTGATAAATGATAATAACCTGAAAGTTAAAGCAACTGAATTTGAAGTAAAAGAAATCGATGATCTTTTGCCCGATCACTCCATTCCTTTCGATTATAATGCAAATTCAAAGATTGCTATTGTAAAGCTAAATGTAAAAAACGTATCAGATAATAATGAATCATTCGATTTAACTTCTCTTGTGTTAACTACAAATGGATGGAAAAATGGTCTATTCTTAGATTTGTTTATGAAACTAAATCCTGACTATTATTCAGTAATCAATCCTGATGAAAGTATTGATATTATCGTTCCATACGCTATGTTAGACTATCAATTTGAAAAATCAATATGGGAGAAGATCAATGAGCAACATTTCCGTATTGTTTTCCAGGTTTATCCTGAAAACAAATATATAAACCTTAATGCTTATAATCAATGATATTCAAACTTTTAAAGTATTACCTATTTACTATTTTTCTCGGAGGAAAATACGCCACTTTTGGCACTTGTTTGGCACTTATTAGTACTAAAAATCGTCTGAAATCGCTTGAAGTTACTATAATTGAAGCTTCAAAAATCCGCAATTTACAGCCTTTTTCGCATTTTACTAAAAACTACTAAAAGGCTCGGGATTAATTCAATTCCCGTACGGGTCACCAAACCATATACTCGGAAACAGCGTAATATCGCGGTTTCCAAGTTTTATTTTTGCCCGAGTTTTATTTTGGGCTTCATTTGGTCAAATGACCAACACTTCCGACAATTTATGGCAAAACATAGTAAAACGCAATATTACGTGATTTACATCATTTAACTGTTACACGTTTACAAGGAATATGGTATGTGCGTTCTGCGAGGCAAAAAGCTATAAATCCTATATTATGACATATCTTAATTTTGTATTATTTCCAGAAAACGATCATATTCTCAACAGCTTCATAAATTTCGCTATGGTATTTCATTAAGATACTGTCTCTGACTCCGATAGTCAATAAGAATGATATAAATAATGAGCCAGCAAAAATGATAGCACAGATACGATTCTTCGTTTTTGAACCGTGATCAATGTCAACTGCACTCAGTAATACCAACACTGACAAGATAACAAGCAACGGCAGGAAGTCTATAACATAACGTGTAATTGCTCCGCCAAGGCAAAAGTCCTGCCAAGCAATCATCAAAGAGATACCAAAGCACAGAATGATAAACCACTTTTTGAGCGAAAAAGCAGAGCGTATGCGTCGGAATGTCAATGGCATAAGCAGCATTCCTGCAGGAATTAAAGGATATGTGAATACTCCTATCGTATCTGCTAAATATGTGTACTTCCCATAATTATAGATGACACAAAAATTTGCTTCAAAGTACGGGAATAACGCTCTTGTTCGCGGTAATTGCAGGAAATAATGTATCACCATCGGAAAGAAGGACATTAGCGACAGGCTGTTGCCATGAATATCACTTACAGTCAATTGATAAGTCTGACCAAAATCAAGAACGCTTCCAAATCTCTTGTAATTGTAGGTGAGAATAAATACTCCGCCCAAAAGAACGGGGATAAGGAATGCAGCAGCCTGTGAAATTTTATATTTCATTGGCTGCTTTTTTGCAAGAAGTATCTGCAAATAAAACGGCGCAAGTATCAAAGCTCCTAATGCCATGCCGGGACGCGACATAGCACACAAAGATAATGATACACCCGATAATATCAGAAGCACTATACGCTTGCTCATTTTCCTGCTCATTGTCTGCCTTTGTCAATAAAAAACTGAGCCACAGCGCTAATAAAAAAGTGAGCCAGTTTTGATAAAAAAATAATGAGCCACTAATCATTATTCATGGT
>JAGKUT010000123.1 GCA_021152765.1 Actinomycetes bacterium | reverse complement strand
ATTGTGATATTATTGTGCTTATGTCCATTGTTTTAAAATATGAATTGTTGTCTAGTTTAATTATATATCCATCATATGAAAGGGTTTTATTTGTTTCATCCACTTCTAATCTTTTTGTACTTCCATCTTGAAATGTAAATTCAATACATACTACCGGATTATTACAGTTTTCTATTTTAATTGCTTTTTTTTCATTTAAGTCTGTATATATTCTATTTGTCATTAGGTATTGTCTATTTAATAATTCTGTTTTTATTCCTGATGACATATATAAATCTTTTAAATTTATTATTAGTTGAAATAATATTATTATTAGTATCATTGATAGAGTAAATGATACCAACATTTCAACAAGCGTAAATCCTTTATTATTCTTCATGTTTCACCTCTAATATCTAGCTAAATCTGCTTGATAATTTCTCATTACTTCATTTTCTGATAACGCTCTATCATATATTAATACATTTTGAAATTCCACGTTATTATATGCATCCATTCCTGTTGTATTTGGATTTCCTCCTATAGCAAATGGAGCTGATGATGGTGTTATTGTCATACTGTTTGCCTCGGCTGATGCTTTAACTAAGATACCATTTACATATAAATTGTGAACTAAATTATTATATGTTGCGACTACTGTATAATATTCACCCAGATTTGATATATTATCGTCTGTTGGTGCTGCTCTCCATGAACCGCTTGCATGTTTACTAGTAGCAAATTGATTTGTATTATAGTAAGTTATTCCTATACCTGCTCCTTCAAAATTTGATAAAAATTCTTGCCATCCGCCTTGTGTAAGTGAGATTACTTTTACTCTTGTTTCTAATGTTACACCGTTCGTTAAGGCAAGATTTTTAGTATTTTCTAATCTTCCATAGTTGTTTTGACCATTAAATGTTAATGAATTATTTGACCATGTTGGAGTATTATATAGTATTGCGTCGTTTCCATGGTTTGATAAATCTTTCCATGTTTGTGTATCATCTGAATGTCCAAATCCAGTATTATTTATTCCATCTAAGTATGCGATTAAACCACTTTGTACATATTCATTACCTTTATTAAATCTCATTGTTGTGAATGATCCATCTTTATATTTTACTATTATTCTATAGTCTTTTTCATCATTTAATGTTTTTATTTGTTTAATGTAGTTTTGCATATCGTTATCAAAGTCAGATATATTTCTTTTCAAATCTATTAAATTTTCTTTTGTGAATAATATTTTTTCTATTTCTGATTTTTGAAATAACGAATTACAATAACTTATTAAATTTGAATTTTCTATAGTACACTCAGTTATATCTATATACCCTTTTGGATTACTGTTTACTTGTTCTACTAAATTATCGTAATTCCCATCATTTATATAATTCACAATATTATTAGCTAAATATAGTCCTTCTACTGTATCATATTTAAAACTATATTGATAACTCCTATTTACAGATTTAAACTGTACATACATTAATGTAAGTACTCCCAATATTACTGTTGATAGTATTAATACTTCTGTAATTACAAACCCCTTATTATTATTTTTTATCATAAAATTACTCCTTTATCTTGTATTTAGTACATTTATATTATATAATATTATTAGTCTAAATACTAGCCTAAAAGTCGAATATTTAGAAGAATTTTGAGGGGATGATAAAATGCTTAAACAAATTGATTTTGAAAAAACACCCGTTGTTGAAGCTGTTAATGATATGTTAGTTGATGCTAGTAAGATGGGTGCTAGTGATATTCACTTTGATCCATTAGAAGAGCACATGAAAGTCAGGATAAGGGTTGATGGTCAATTACATGATTATACTTTTGTTCCTAATAGTATTAAGAAGAATTTAATTACACGTATTAAAATTATATCTGGTATGAATATTACTGAATCTCGTTTGCCGCAAGATGGTGCGATTAAGGCTAATATTAAGGGTATTGATTTGGATTTGCGTGTATCTTCTATTCCTACTATTGAGGGAGAAAAAATTGTTATTCGTATTTTGGATTATAGTATGAGTAATTCTGGTCTTGAGGCTTTAGGTTTTAGTGATATAAATCTTAAAAAAGTTATTCAAATGATTAATGTACCAAATGGTATTATATTAATTACTGGTGCTACTGGTAGTGGTAAATCTACTACTGTATATTCTATTTTACAGAGACTTAATAAAGAGGAAACAAATATTATAACTGTTGAGGACCCTATCGAAATGAATATTGAAGGTATTAATCAAATTCAAACAAATAGTGAGATAGGACTTGATTTTGCTACTGCATTAAGATCTATCTTAAGACAGGACCCTAATATTATAATGGTTGGAGAGATTCGTGATACTGAAACTGCTAAAATTGCGGTTCGTGCTTCTATTACTGGCCACTTAGTTTTATCTACAGTACACACCAATGACTCTTTGAATACAATAGAAAGATTACTTGATATGGAAGTTGAAAGATATTTATTATCTAGTGCTTTGACTGGTATTATTTCTCAAAAACTTGCTCGTAAGTTATGTCCACATTGTCGTACAAAGAGACCTACTACTCAATATGAAAATGATATTTTTAAAAAGGTTTTAGGTCATGAAGTTCCTGAGGTTTATACTTCTAATGGTTGTGACAAATGTGGTAATGGTTATAGTGGACGTATCGCTATTCACGAAGTACTTATGATTAATCAAGATATTAAGGACGCAATAAGTGAAAATATTAGAAAAGAAAAATTAAGAGAATTAGTTTATAATTCTGACGTTATTACTTTATTACAAGATGGTTTGGAAAAAGTTGATGCTGGTTTGACAACTTTTGAAGAATTATTAAAGATTATTGAATTAGAGGAAGACGAAAAACTTGCATGTGCATCAAGTTTAAAAACTGCTCTTGATTATACAACTATAACTCATAATGAGGAATCTAATGCTACTAAAAAGGAAATAAAGGATGATAGTATTATAGTTAATAATACTCCTAGACAAGAAAATTTAGAGAGCACTCCTGTTATGAAGCCAGTATTCCAAAAAATTGAGGATATTGTTCCTGATATTCCTCTTGAGACTTTAAATCAAAATATGGTTAATGATAAGATTAATGCTAATCCAAATAATAATTTAGATTTAAATTTTGGTGTTCAGGAGCCTATTGTTAGTAATTTCCAATCTATACAACAGTCTGCAATTAACAATCAAAATGTGGGAATTAATGATATGTTGAATAAGATTAATAACAATTTAAGTGATTCTGTTATAAATCAATCAGTTACTAATGAAAACACTTCTGAAATTAATAATAGTTTAAATGTTGGAAATGATCCTTCTGTTAATTCTGAAAAAAAGAATTACGGTATAAGTGATTTGTTAAATAA
>JAGKUT010000122.1 GCA_021152765.1 Actinomycetes bacterium | reverse complement strand
TAATTTAATAGAAAAACTAGAACTTGTTAATCCACTTGGAGTTTTAAAAAGAGGTTATTCGTTAACTAAACAAGAAAACAAAGTTATTACTTCAATAAAAAATATTGATAAAACAAAAACATTAGTAATTAAATTACAAGATGGAATAGTAGAAACAGAAATAAAAAAAATAAAGGAGGATTTAAATGGCTAAAGAAACAAAATTTGAAGACAATTTAAAAGAATTAGAAACAATAATAAATGAACTTGAAACAGGAGAAATCGATTTAGATTCATCAATAGAAAAATATACAAAAGCAATGAAATTAGTCTCTACTTGTGAAAAGAAATTAAATGAAGTAGAAGAAAAAGTTAATAAAATACTAAATGAAAATGGAGAATTAGAAGATTTTTCTATAGAAGAAAATGCCTAAATAGGTATTTTTTTTCAACTATAAGAAATTAAAAATAGAAAATAATAATAATGTAGTTTGCCAAAAGGAGTTGTTTGATATGTTTTTAAAAAAAATTAAAAAAACATTTGTAATCATTCTAACATCCTTTATTATGCCCATTTCTATATTAGCTTATTCTGACTATATAATTGTCGGCGGTGAAAATGTAGGTATAGAAATAAATTGGGAAGGCGTTATGGTAGTTGGCCTTTACGAAATAAATGGTAAATATAAAGCAAGTGAAGCAGGTATTAAAATTGGAGATATAATAACATCAATAAACAATCAAAATATTTCAACAATAGATGAGATGACTGATATAATATCTAAATCAAATGATAAAATAGAAATTACTTTTATAAGAGATAATAAATTAGACCATACAACACTAGAACTTACAAAAGATGAAAACAACGTATATAAAACTGGATTATATGTAAAAGATCAAATAAAGGGAATAGGAACACTTACATTTATAGATCCTAATACTAAACTATTTGGAGCGCTTGGACATGAAATAATAGAAAAAACAACCGGAAAAATACTAGAAGTAAAAGATGGAAAAATATATAATTCTAAAGTAACAAATATAGAACCAAGTAGAGATGGTAATCCAGGAGAAAAAAACGCCGTATTTAAAGAGACTACCATAGGTAATATAAAAGAAAATACCAATAAAGGAATATTTGGAACATACGAAAACGAAATCCCAAATAAAAAACTCTATAAAGTAGCATCCCCAAATGAAATAAAGCAAGGAGAAGCAAAAATACTAACTGTACTAAATAATGAAGAAATAAAAGAATACAAAATAAACATATTAAAGATATCAGAAACCAAAGAAAAAACAAAAAATCTATTATTTGAAATAACAGATGAAGAATTACTTGAAAAAACAGGAGGAATAATTCAAGGAATGAGTGGTTCACCAATAATACAAGATGATAAAATCATAGGAGCAGTAACACACGTAGTAGTAGATTCACCAAAAAAAGGATACGGAATATTTATAACAAATATGTTAGAAGAAGCTGAGAATTAGCTTCTTTTTAAATACTTCTTTACCTTAGAATAATCATAACAAGTCACAAATATAATATTAATACTCGTCGCAATAACAAGTCCCCACATACCAATATGTATACTGCACCCAATAATCAAAGTAATACTTCTTAAAAGCATTCCAAAAAAAGTACCCTTCATAGAATCATTTGCTTTTCCCATAGCTTGTAAACTACTACTAATAGGAGATTGAATATAATGAAGTAAACAAACTATACTCATAATACGTATATAATTAATACCTAAATTAGTATTATAAATAAACTTTAAAGGAATATAAGGAATAAATAAAAATATAAAAGTACAAGGTATACCAATTAAAAGTGAGAAAAAAATCCCTTGCTTAATTTTTAATTTAGTGCCTCTATAATCACCATGAGAAAAATTATAACTAATAACAGGAATGATAGCCTGGCTAATTGCTAAAGTAAAAAAAGAAGGTAACAATACTAAAGGCATAACATATCCATTAATAACACCATATTCAGTTATAATAAAACTATTAGAATAACCACTTCTAAGAAGAAAATAAGTCATAATAATTGGTTCAAAAAAATATCCAATATTACCAATCAATCTACTCCCAGTAGTAGGTAAACTAATATCTAAAATATCAAAAAAATTTCTTCTATTAAAAGATAAATCCTTTCTTTCAATCTTAAAATTCTTAGGTAAGAAAAAAAATAAAACAAAAATACTGGAAAGTTCACTCACTATATTAGATAAAACAATAAAAGCACATCCATATTGAATACCTTTTTTTAAAAAAATAGGAACACCTACTGCGATAATAATAAGCCTAATTAAATCCTCAGTAACATTACTAACAACATGAGGTATCATTTTTTGTTTCCCAAAAAAATAACCTCTCAAAATACTAGAAATACTAATAAAAGGTAAAACAAAGCCAATGCATGTAATAGCTAGTTTAATACGAGGCTCATGTAATAAATTATTAGAAATAAAACCACTAAAAAATAAAAGGAGAACCATAATAACAACATTTATAAATATTGTTATTGGAAAACATAAAAAAACTAAATTCTTATTATTTCTATTATCTTCAGCAACTAACTTAGAAACAGAAACAGGAAGGCCTAAAGAAGCAAGAGAAATAAGTAACATAAAAGTAGGAGTTACCAAACTATATATACCAATTCCTTCAGTACCAATAAGCCTAGTCATAACAATCTTTATAAGCATTCCTATAATTTTTGTAATAAAACCACCAATAATTAATATAAAAGTAGACTTGATAAACTTATTTTTCATAAAATCCCTCATAAAAATATATGTAAAAAAACTAAATAATATTTTAAAAGAATAAAAATTGTTTTATAATAAATATATTGGAGGACATTATGGATATAGAATTTAAAAGTTTATTAGAACTAAAAAAAAGAGTAACCCCAGCTTTATATACGAAATTAAAAGAATTAAAAAAAGAACACATAAAATATGTACTTCTTGGTAATGGTTCAAATGTTATTTTAGCAATGAATCATTACGAAGGAGTAATAATAAAATTAGATAGTCTAAACGAAATAAAATATAATGGAAACATTGTCACCGCTGGTGCTGGGTGTCCACTAATAAAACTAGCTAGTGATACAATAGCAAAAGGCCTATCTGGACTTGAATTTGCTACCGCAATCCCTGGGTGTGTTGGTGCTTGTACTGCCATGAATGCCGGAGCATACAACAGTGATATGGCAAGCGTTGTCATCGAAACTAGATGTTTAAACGATAAATGCGAAATTGTAAATCTAACAAATAAAGAACTTAATTATACATATCGTGATTCGTTTTTAAAACAACATAAAGAATACATTGTTTTATCAACAACCTTTAAATTAACACCAGGTGATACCCTTAAAA
>JAGKUT010000121.1 GCA_021152765.1 Actinomycetes bacterium | reverse complement strand
TGTTTTCTTCATCGAAGAAACTTTTCATTCGTACTTTCATTCTTCTATTATACCATGTTTTTGTAGATTTTTCAATAGAGGTTTTTAGAGGTGCCCATTATATATTTCAAGTAACTGTAAAAATAAACAGTAATTGTTTACTAAGTGATTTGCCGAAAGATAAAAGTGCTATATATTTTTTAATATAGCACATTCGCTTTATTAAGTTTTAAGGTTTGCAGCGATTAAAATAACTTTATAGATATAGTTTTCAATCTTAGTAAATTTATGAAATAACCTCTTGACAATCGAAAATACAAGTGATATAATTGAACCGTTCTATAAATTACGCTTCGAAGCTTTCTACATTAGAACACACTACTTATTTTATTAACATTTTTGAATTTAAAAGGAGTAAAAAATGAAATCGAATTTTCTAAAAAAAGCTACAACAGCTCTCGTTGCAATTATGTCTCTTGCTTCTGCATCTTTGATAACAACCAATGCATCAAACAGTCCTTGGGATGGAAACTATCATGATAAGTATCTGGGAGTCACTTTTTCAGGAAGCGGCACAAATCCACATACCAAAACAGAAGGAAAGTGGAACTACTCTTCTGCATATGTATGCAGTACTGATTACTCAATAAGCAGCACTAATCAGAAATACTCTTATAGCGTACAGATTTACGGCAGTAACTATAGTATTGGAGCTGGCGAGTCTGACAGCTTTGGCTGGGCTGGTTCTGACATACGTTACTGCAATTACGGCGGTGAACCTTATATTACGCCCGGTACATGGTCTTATATTCCTAATTGGGTTAAGGAAAGAAAATTTCCGTATGCCTTCCTTGTACTCTGGCAGAAGAAAGAAGGTCAAGCTTATATTACAGGAGTTTGGAGTCCCGACAGCATCTGATTGTTTTAAAAACCAACCCTATTCACACTAAATAATTATAACATCAAGGGGCAATTAAATGAAAAAGTATTCGTTAATATTAAAGATCACCATTGCACTCATGCTCATAACTACTGCTGCTTTAGGCGCAAGAAAAATGGGCTTTTTCAAACCGCATACTGTCGAAAAAAAACAACCAAATATTACAGTAACAGAATCAGAAAGGGATAATGACCTGGTCCCTAATAATAATAACGACACAGAACAGAATACAACGGCAGTATCTCCAGTGGATCTTGTTACATATGATCTGGGAGAAAGTTGTGAAACGGAAGAATGGACGTATTGTATAAACTCTGTAAAAATAACTAAAAGCAGTGAAGGAATGGTTCCTTTTCCAGAAGGACATTACGCTGAAGATGAAAGTGGAAATCTTATTTGTGACAGTTCATTTATTATTGCTGATATGGAGGTAACAAACAATTCAGCATCTGACAGACAATTATATATGAATTCCACAAGAATAGATCTTTATAATTATCAAAGCAATAATATCACTCTTGATTATAAACGATCAACCGAAGCTTGTGCATATACATTTAACGGCGAACGCTCAATATATGCTAAAGATTTCTTCGTAACTGATTTTAAAGCAGGCGAGACTAAAAGTTTTCGCATAGGCTATGTGATTGATGATGAAGATATCAACAAGGATTTTGATATAATACGTATTGAGATCAACCATTCTGGAATGGCTGGTTTTAACGAAAACATTAGATATTACAAAATCGGTGAAAAAACAAGTTTAAAGGATCTTGAAAATGTTTAAAATATTTCGTCTTGAATTATACCGTTCTATATTCAATATAAGGTTTTTAGTAGCGCTTATTACAGGTTGTACTTTATCAATCCTGCAATACTATCATACAGTTATACCACTAAGCAGGGAGTTGGAGATATATGCAAATGCAGATAAGGGTCTCATTGCTATCCCCAATCCCTATGAAAGCTGGATCGAAGCAGATTTTTTTTGTTCATATAGTCTTGCTTTTTTTCTGATGCTTCCATTGCTCGCAGCATTCCCATATGGCATTTCATATTTTAATGATATGAAATCGGGATATATAAAAAGTATAATAACACGTTCCAAAAAAACTAATTATTATGTTTCTAAGTGCTGTGCTATATCAATTTCTGCATTCTTGGTAATAGTTGTTCCACTACTTCTGAATTTTTTTCTCGCATCAACTAAGCTTCCATTGATTGCCCCTGATGTTTCTACATCCGCAAGTTCTATAAGACAAAGTTCAGTATTATGGTCTATCTATTATTCTCACCCTCTTCTGCACACTATGTTTTTTATATTACTTGATGGGTTATTCGCTGTTTTATTCGCTTTTATTTCTTTTATAATAAGCGATATTGTAGAACATGCTATTGTAGCATTGTTGTTTCCTTTTATACTAAATGTGTTTCTTTTGGCAATATTCGATACACTTAATTACAGTGAGGCGTCATCAATTTATTTCTTGCGTTCTGGTTGGGAAATATCATACTGGTATATAATTATAGCTTATATAGTTGCTATTTTGGGTGCAACATTAGGTGTATGTTATTTCAGAAAGGTAAAAAAAGATGTTTTCTGATAAAAAATTTTTTGCCATACTGAGAATAGTGTCAGACAATATCAGAAAGTCTTTTTCGTGGCTGTTTTATTCTGGATTAGGAATTTATACATTTGTATTTTTTGCTGCGTTACATCAAAAAAACAGAATACTTGATATAGGCATAGAATATACTTGTGCAGACGTTTTTACCGAATGTTTATCCAAATACTATGTATACTTGTTCTTTTTGCCATTAGGACTATTTATACGTCAGCGGATTATCGGAAATTCTGAGAATATTCAGTTATATTTACGCTACGGAAAAAGATCTTCTATATGGAAGAACAATGTGTTATATTCGATCATTATTTCATTCATATATTCGTTTATAATTATTGTTGTTATATATATTTCATCACTAATGCTATGTAGGACTGCAATAAACTGGAATACTATTAACAGTGTCTATTATATGTCCTGTGGAGATACCAATGAGCAGATAAATTTTGTAGAAATCATTCTTATCTCATTTTTATATCTGTATATTACAATGCTTTCCGTAAATATTGTAATGCAGATAGCAGAAGTCTATTCAAAGGTATTCGGTTGGCTGCTTGTAATAGTATACATAGGATTAAATATGCGCGGTCCTTTAGCTTTCTGTCGTTATAATATCGATTATCTCAGCTACAATAATATATGGCAATTTTTACTATTACAGTTCATAAAGATTATTGTTGCAGTCAGTGCATACTTTGCAGGAAAAATTATAATAAGAAAAAAAGATTTTTATGAGTAAAAAAAACATTACATCGTTAAGTATCGTAGATATAAAAATAAACATAATAAAAAAGATGTATTTTTATATTCCTATTATTTTAATAACAATAATTTATTG
>JAGKUT010000004.1 GCA_021152765.1 Actinomycetes bacterium | reverse complement strand
CTAATAATATTTAATAACCATATATTACTATACTCTATTATAGTAAAAATATTAAAAATAGTCAAATTTTTTTTTAAAGCAAAAAAAGCATTAATCATTTAATGCTTTTCTTCTATATATCTTAATTGTTTCATAACCAGCGAATACCATTAATCCACCAATTGCGAATAAATTAAGTGTACTTATACCTGTATTTGGAGCATTTAAAACTTCCAATTGAAGTTCAATATTAATATCTCCTTCTTTATTACCAACATAGAATTCATATTCATTTACAACTTGTCCATCAATAATCATTCCTTCTTGATATCCTTCAGGAGTAACTGTTTCAATTAACTTATATTTCTTACCACCAGGTATACCATAAATTACCCAATCTTCATCAGATTTAGATACCCAAGTTAATTCATTGCCTTGATAATCTTTAGCAATTTCACCAGACTCTAAGTCAATAATTTGAAGTTCTGCCCCAGGAATTCTTTCATTCGTAACTTGATCCTTCTTAGAAATAGTTAATTTAGTCACATCATTTGGCATCTTAACAGATACTACTTTACCTTCTTTACTAATTGTAAAAGCAGTAGCGCTTGTCTTTGAATAATATCCTGCTGGAGCTATAGTTTCAATTAAATAATAACTTCCATAATCAAGACCATTAACAACATGTGCAGTTGAACCAGATACCCATTCTTCAGTTGGATCACAATTATTACCATCACCAGTAACACTCAAAGCAGAATTGTAAGCGGCCTCAGTACAAATTTTTATATTTGCACCTGGAATTTCCTCAGAACCGCCCGCAGCATCAACCTTAGAAATAGATACTTTTGTAAGTGGTTCGTTAGGCATAACTGCTTTTAATTGTTCAGGATTGCTTATTCTTTCACCAGTAGTATGATTATACATTTCAACAACACCATCATCAACTAATTTGAAATCTAAAATTCCTTCAAATAATAAACCATAACCTTCTGGAACTAAAGCCTCTTTCAAAATATAAACTACATCTTTTTCAATACCCAAAAATTTATGAGGTTGTGTACCAGATTCCCAATAATCCATATAAATAGGTTTTTGTGGTTCACCAGAATCCAATTCACAATCACCAGTTGTGATATCTTTACGACATACAATCATTGTTGCCCCTGGAATTTCTTCACCATCAAAATTATCAACTTTACTTATATCAATATATCTAACATTCTTAAATTCATATTCTACAACAGATTTACCATTTATTTGAACTTGATTAACATCACCTGCAGCACCTGTATTACCATAATGACCAATAGACTTCATATTTGGTCCATAAATAACATACTCATTATTATCTAATACAAAGCCATCAGCTGGTGCGATTTCCTTAACAAAAAGTTTGTACGCTTTATCTAGTTCTAATAAACTATAAACACCAGTATCATTTAATATATTATTTGCAGAACTGTATTCACTGCCTAAATTATCACAGTATGGAGAAGTTTCAGTTAAATATCCATTAGAATCAGTTTTACCACATATATATTTAGTAAAACTATTACCTTCAGGATGTATTAATAAAGTAGCCCCAGCAACATTACTATTATTTCTATCAGTAGATACTTTTTTAAATGAAATATAAGCTTCATCATCTTGCATTCTAACAATATCTACTTCTTGACCATTACTAGTAAGTTTTCCAGTATTATCAACATGGAAATAAACCTTCTCACTATTAAATGCATATCCATCTGGATTCACATGTTCTCTTAAATAATAATCTCCCTCCATTAATTGTATCGTTCTTGGTGCATCACTTGCAGATTTCCAATAATCCATTAAACGATCATTTGAAGTATAAACACCAATCATTGAACCTTCTACATATTGGCCATTAGTATCAACTTTGGCATATGGAACAGGAAAATATATATCAGTAGTATTTCCTCTTAATTCATAACTTAAAGTAGCAGGTATTCCGTCACCTGGAACTAGAAGTGTAAGATTTTGAATACCTCCAGAATTACTACCTAAGAAAAATCCTAAGTCATATTGTGTAGCAGGATCCAATTCAGTTACAGTAAATGATGCATCATACTCATCTGCAGAAGCACTTTCATCAACATCTATTACTATCTTAAATTTACCATTTTCACGAAAATCTTTAGAAGTACCATAATTTTGTGTCAAATCCTCAGAATAAATATAAGCATTTGTACCACTAACTTGTACATTATATTGAACAGTTCTGTTATCGTTATTATCATCAATTTTAAAAGTTGAATCTGATACTAATACTCTATTGTTATCACCAATTCTAGTTTCAGACATACCACTTCCATTTGTAGAATTTAATGTTAATACAGTCTGTCCATCAAACTTATATGCATCTTTATTATCTGCCGCTGAAATCAAAGTATTATATGCAGTTTTATATTTATACAATTCTCCAATACCATTTTTCATTTTATTATGAAAATTAGGGGTAAAAGTTCTATATGTAGCTGCACTACCATACCTCGCATACCATACTGCAGCTTGTGTTACATAATATGCATCCTCTTGGCTCATATCTCCACCACTAGTATATTGTAAATTATATTGTGGATAACCTGCAGCAACCAAAACATTAATAATTCTTAACTTTGTTTCAGCAGAAACATTAGTAGGATTATAACTAGTAAGATAACCACTAGGAGCAGATAAAGGTGCATCAAAACAATATGCATACCTACTTTCTCCATTTAAATATGCATTAAACTTTGCATATCTAGCAGTTTGAAAATTTCCCAACCATTGAACACTATTAATAGTAAGTGTATCAGCCTTAACTAATTCACCCCCAATTCCAAACATAAAAAGTGAAATAATTACATAGCATAATAATTTCTTTAAACTAGTAAACTTACCTTTCATATATTCCCTCCTTATTATTATACTGTAATAATAATATCACAAAAATTTAAACAAGTCTACAACTTTTTTTAAAATCAAAAAAAAAGAAAAGAGTTTTACACTCTTCTCTTACATTTCTTCTTTTCTACGAGCAAAAGTAATTGTACCTAAACCAGCTAAAATTACCATGCTACCAGCAACATAAGTTGCAGATACATTCATACCAGTAACTGGTACATTAGTTAAAACTTCGTTATAAACATCAATTTTTAATAACATGTTATCTTTAACTTCAAATTTATATGCAGTAGTTAACATTCCATCAACTATCATACCTTCTTGATATCCTTCTGCTGGAAGTGTTTCAATTAATGTATATTCTCCAACAGCAAGTTTTTCAATATAGTGTGGTTCATCTCCTGAAATCCATTCTTCAACTACAACACCATTCTTATCTAAGATTTGTAAATGAGCACCTTCGATTTCTTCTCCGTTTGTAAAATCTTTCTTAGAAATCATTACTTTAGTTACATCATTTTCAAATACAACTGTTTGAATACCTGTTTCAGCTTTTACTGAGAATAAAACTTCATTAGAAACTGCAACATATCCTTCTGGTGAGAAAGTTTCAACTAACTTATAATCACCAACTGGTAACATTTCAATATAGTGTGGTTCATTAGTAGAAGTCCACTCTAATATTTGACCATTTTGATATACAGGAGTTCCATCAGTATTTAAAATTTGTAATTTAGCACCTGGTAACTCTTGTTGATTAGTTATATCAACCTTAGAAATCTTAACCTTAGTTACATCATTTTTAATCTTTAATATATCATCTTGAGACATAACCTTACATGAAGATATATCAACACCAGATCCATTACCATCTACTGATTGACAATCCATAGTTACAACTTTACCTTCATCATTAATAATAAACTTAATTGATGTAGAAAGCTTAACATATCCTTCTGGAGCTAAATCCTCAACGATTTCATAAACTTCATTAATATTTAATCCAGAAATCTTATGAGATTCCTTACCCGAAGTCCATTTTTCAACTAAATTACCATCTTTGTCAAATAATTTCATATCAGCACCTGGAATTTCTTCTTGTCCAGTTGCATCTGTTTTACTTACCTCTAAATAAGCTTTATCAACAATTACTACTGTATCTTTTTGTAAATCACCATTTAATTTACCATCTTTAACAGTAATTATTTTTGGTTCGCTTATTTCATAACCATGTGGTGCACTAACTTCTTTAATAATGTAACTTCCATCATTAATAGAACCGAAATCAACACCAATAGTTAATTCTTTAGTAGTACCATCAGTAGTCCATTTGAAATTACAATTAGATTCTTCCTTAGTCTCAGTATTATAATCACAAATAACTATTTCAGCACCCTTAATATCCTTTTTATTCTCATTAACTTTTCTAATCTTAATTGTTGGAAGTTCATTAACAACAGTAAATGTTTTGTTTTCTACAACATTATTATTAGAATCTTTAACATTACCTTCTTCATCGATTTCAAAATTAATTACTTCATCACTTAATATATATCCTTTTGGAGCACTAATCTCTTTTAAAGAATACTTACCAGGTTTTAAAGAAACTGTAATATAATCATTAGTAGAATCATAAGTACCAACTAATGAATCATCTAAAGAAACAGCTCCTGCATACATAATGCAATCTTCACCTGTACAATTTGGACCATAAACATATTCATTCTTATAAATTCCTAATTTAGCACCAGAAATTAATTTACCTTCTTTATTTACTTTAGCAATCTTAACATCAGTTCTTACAGTAACAGTATTAAAATCACCACTTACTGTATAAGTATCAGATAACTTTTCTTTTTCAGTAAATAATAAAGCTAATCTTTGTAAACCAGCATGATTTAAATTTCTATATGCTTGTAATTGATATCCAGTAATATAACTATCGTTAGTAGTTACTGTAAATTTAGCACTAACAGAACCATTTGAATTATCCTCTATTGGAATAATAATTCTAAATGTGTCATTAACACTATAACTAGCACTAGCCTTTCCAGTATTATTACCATTAGCATCAGCTAAATATCCACCAGCTACTGCAACAGTATAATTACCTGGAGCATCAATAACAAATTCTGAATCTGATAATAAATACTTTTGACCATCAATTGCTACTTCATGCATAGAATCAGTTAATCCATTAGTAGCACCTACACTAATAGAAACATTTTCTTTAGTAAAATCTCTACCATTATTTGCTTCATCAATAGCAGCTAATAATTTGTTATATGCAGGACCATAATATGAACTACCACTCAAATAATCATGGAAATTCTTAGTTAATGGAGCAATACCATATCCACCAAACTCAGCATACCATAAAGCAGCTTGTGTTACATAAAATGCATCAGTTTCTCCTAATCCTAAACTATTCGCAAAATTTGGATCACCTGATGTACGAATAACAGCTACCATTCTATTGATTTGAGCATAACTAAATGCATCTTCAACATTAAACTTTGTGAATAATAAGCCATTATCTTTTGGAGCATCCTTATCTGGATCTAAACAGTATCCATGTGTTCCACCACTTGGTTCTACAGTAAATATACCATAGTGACCATACTCATTCCCTATAAGTTTGTAACCAGTTGTTCTAACTTCTTCAGGAATTTCAATAGCGTTAACCTTATTAGAAACGCCTAAGAACATAACAGTCATTATAAGTAAACTTAAAAACAACTTAAATGTCTTTTTCATAATACAAAACCTCCCCTTTTGTCAATAAACCCCACATTTAATTGACATTGGTTCAATATTCTATTACAAAACAATACATTTGTCAACTTTTTTTTATATATAATAAAAAAAGTGTAATATAAATTACACTCTTATCCTATCTTAAAATCATCCAAGAAATCATCTATCGTAAGTATTTGTTCATCAATCTCATCTAATTTTATATCCAAAGTCTCTATTTCTTCCTCATTATCCACAACTTTCTTATCAATAATTTCAGAATCAATCAAAGAAATTTCTTCAAATACATCATTAATTTCACCTTTAACAATACTACTTCCAGTAGAATATCTATCCATAATAGGTAAATTAGTAGATTTCAAGCTATCAAAATCATTACCAACTTTAATAGTAAAATCACACTTATCACATACAAAAGTTTTTAAAATTCTATATGGATTAGTCTTAACATCACGAATCAATTGAATACCCTTACGACCTCTACTAGTACGTTCAAATTCAGACATTCTAACACGTTTACCAGTACTCTTCTCAGTAATAACACAAACAAAATCATTATCACCACTAAATATATTAGCACTAACAACATGATCATCCTTAAGACCAATTCCTTTAACACCAGCACTCTTAACACCAGTAATTCCTACTTCATCAAGTAAATACCTTAAACCAATACCATTATAAGTAGAAATAAATATTTCATTACCAGATAAATCACTAACACTTACAACTAAATCATCATCTTTAAGTTTAAATGCAGTCATAGCCTTAGAATAACGACTTACTTTAAAATCACTTATATTAGAACGCTTAATCATACCATTCTTAGAAACCATAGTAATAACTTTACCACTTTCAAAATCATAAACAGGAATACTCTTAATAATATTTTCATTAGGCTCTAACTTAATAATATTGCTAATATGCTTACCTAATTCCTTCCACTTACAATCTGGTATCTCATAAACAGGTAAATACAAATAATTACCTAAATCAGTAAACAATAAAATAGTATTCAATGTATTAATCTTATAAAGACCAAGTACATAATCACCATCTTTAACTAAAGTTTTTTCTTTCTCATCATAACTACGTAATGAAACACGCTTAACATATCCATCATGAGTAACAACAACAATACAATCCTCTTTTGGAAGCATTGCTTCAGTATCAATCTTAATTTCAGTAACCTCATCAACAATCTCCGTTAATCTTGGAGTAGCATAATTCTTCTTAATAGCACGTAACTCATCCTTCATAACAGATTTCAACTTATCTTCATTACCTAAAATTTCTTCTAATTCAGCAATCAATAATAATAAATTAGCATGTTTTTCCTCTAATTCAGTAACATCAGTATTAGTTAATTTATAAAGTTGTAAAGTAACAATAGCCTCTGCTTGAGCAACAGTAAAATCAAACTCTTTAACTAAATTATCCTTAGCATCACTCTTATTTTTACTAGCGCGTATACAATGAATTACCTCATCTAATATAGATAAAGCCTTAATCAAACCTTCAACAATATGCATTTCCTTACGAGCAGTAGCTAAATCAAACTCACTACGCTTAACAACAACTTCCCTCTTATGAGCGATATAAGCATCAATAATAGGAATAATACCTAAAGTCATTGGTCTTCTATCAACAATAGAAACCATATTATAATTAAAACTTACCTGTAATTCAGTATTCTTAAGCAAATAATTAATAATTAAATCACGATTAGCATCCTTCTTCAAATCGATAACAATTCTTACACTCTCTTCACGGTCAGATTCATCCCTAACCTCAGCAATACCTTCGATCTTCTTATCAATTCTAATAGAATCAATCTTATTTACAAGCATAGCTTTATTAACTTCAAAAGGAATCTCATGAATAATAATTTGTTCACGACCCTTTTCTTTAACAACCTCATACTTACACTTAACAATTACCTTACCACGACCAGTAGTAAAAGCATCAATAATGCCTTTCTTACCTTCAACAACACCACCTGTAGGAAAATCTGGTCCTTTAACTATCTCTAAAATTGTATCAAGCCTACAATTAGGGCTATCAATACGCTTAATAGTCGCATCAACAATCTCACCCAAATTATGAGGCGGAATACAAGTCGCATAACCTGCAGAAATACCATTCGCACCATTAACAAGTAAATTTGGAAATTGAGCAGGTAAAACAGTAGGCTCTAAAAATCTATCATCAAAGTTAGGAGCCCATGGAATAGTTTCCTTATCTAAATCACGAATTAATTCACGACTTATAGGAGCAAGTCTAGCTTCAGTATAACGGTAAGCCGCAGCCCCGTCACCATCCATAGAACCATTATTACCATGAATAGAAACTAAAATAGTATTTTGTTTCCACCATTGACTCATACGAACCATCGCATCATAAACAGAAGAATCACCATGTGGGTGGAACTTACCTAATACATCTCCAACAGTAGCCGCACACTTTATAAAAGGCTTATCCCAAGTATTTCCAGCTTTATACATTGCATATAAAATTCTTCTTTGAACAGGCTTTAAACCATCCCTTACATCAGGAATCGCACGGTCTTGAATAATCTCCTTAGCATAATTACCAAACCTGTCACCCATTATATCTTCTAACGCATAGTCATGAATTCTTTTTAATACATCTTCCATAATTACCCCCTATAATCATCTTCCATTGTAAATATAACATTCTCATTAATCCATTCCTTACGAGGCTCAACCTTATCACCCATTAAAACTCTAACACGTTTTTCAGCTAATACTGCATCAGTAATATTAACACGAATTAAACTACGAGTAGCAGGATCCATTGTTGTTTCCCATAATTGAGTAGCGTCCATTTCACCAAGACCTTTATAACGTTGAATAGTATATTTACCATTGATTTCATTTTTCAAACTATTCAATTCTTCATCACTATAAGCATAAACATGTTTCTTACCATACTCTAACTTATATAAAGGAGGTAAAGCAATAAACAATTTACCCTTTTCAATTAAACCTCTCATATAATAATAGAAGAATGTTAATAATAAAATTTGAATATGAGCACCATCTACATCGGCATCAGTCATAATAATTACTTTATCATAATTAGACTCATCAACATTAAAGTCACTTCCAACACCAGCACCTATAGTATGAATCATAGTATTAATTTCTTCATTCTTAAGAATTTCCTCCATAGAAGCCTTAGCAGTATTAATAACCTTACCACGTAAAGGTAGAATAGCTTGGAACTTTCTATCTCTTCCACCTTTTGCACTACCACCGGCAGAATCTCCCTCGACTAAGAATAACTCATTTATCTTAGGATTCTTAGCTTGAGCTGGAGCTAACTTACCAGATAAATTCTTCTCTATCTTATTTTTATTCTTACCATTACGAGCCTCATCACGAGCCTTACGAGCAGCCTCACGAACAGACTTACTCTTAATCATCTTATCCATAATAATAGACGCAACAGCCTTATTCTCCTCTAAGAAATACTGTAACTGTTCACTAATAACACTATCAACAGCAGTTCTAGCTTGAGGAGTACCTAACTTACCCTTAGTTTGACCTTCAAATTGTAATAAATTCTCAGGAATTTGTAAATTTATAATAGCAGTTAACCCCTCACGAGTATCACTACCCTCTAAATTCTTATCTTTTGCTTTAATGTAACCATTACTTTTCGCATAATCATTAAATACTTTAGTTAAAGCGCTCTTAAATCCAACCTCATGCGAACCACCATCATTAGTCTTAACATTATTAACAAAAGAAACAATATTTTCAGAATAAGTATCAGTATACTGCATTGATACTTCAATATTTATTCCATCACGATTACCCTTAAAATTAACAATATCATGTAATGGCTTCTTATCATTATTTAAATATTCAACAAAACTATCTAATCCCTTTTCATAATGGAAAGTTTCACTTCTACCATCTCTTAAATCCTCAACTATAACAGTTAAACCATTTAATAAGAAAGCACACTCCTGCATCCTTTCAACAATAGTAGTATAAGAAAAATTTGTAACAGAGAAAATTTCAGGATCCGGCATAAATCTAACTTTAGTACCAGTCTTACTAGTCTTCTCTAATTTAGTAAGAGGTGTATTTAAAGAACCACCATCTTTAAAACTAATATAATGCTCATACCCATCACGCTTAATATAAACTTCCATCCATTTACTTAAAGCATTAACAACACTCGCACCTACACCATGTAAACCGCCAGAAACTTTATATCCGCCACTTTCAAATTTACCACCTGCATGTAATACTGTATAAATAACTTCAGGAGTAGACATACCACTAGAGTGCATTCCAACAGGAACACCACGTCCCTCATCCTCAACAGTAATACTACCATCTTTATTAATAGATATTTTTATTTTCTTACCAAAACCATTTATTACCTCGTCAATACCATTATCAACAATTTCCCATACTAAATGATGAAGGCCTCTCTTATCAGTAGAACCAATATACATACCAGGTCTTTTTCTAACAGCCTCAAGTCCTTCCAATATTTTAATCGAATCTTCATTGTATTTTGTAGTCATACCATCACCATAATAAATATTAACAAATTTAAATAAATAAATCAAGAAAACTAAAAAATTTAAAAGAAAAAAAGTAGATAAATCTACTCAAGTACTTTCTGTAATTCTTTTAAACTTTTCTCTGGTGTTGGCAATTTTTCTGGAACAATTCCACCATTCTTTATAATAACATCTCTTATATTTTTACCAATAGCATAATGCGCAACATTAGCACTACCCTCACCTTGTATATTATCATTCCTAATTTTTTGTTCAGTCTGAGATATTCTAAAAAGATTAGCAATCAATTCATCACTACACATATTATCTAATATATCTTCCCTATATCTTAAACCTTTTCTCTTAGCAATATCATCTGCAGTTTCACCATTATATAATCCCTTGTATCCAAAATTATGAAACTTATCAAAATTCTTAACTCCAGCCTTTTTAGCAGTTTGATTTAAAGAATAATTACCTTTTTTAGTCAAATTCCTTTGATAAAATCTCTTTTCATCCTCCGTTAATAAATCATAAGACTTTTCCATTAATTCCTGTCTTCTTGTTTGTATAGCAAAATATGTTTGAGCTAAAGCTATTATTTCTTTTTTAGGATTACCATTCATTACAATTAAATAACATGCATATCTTGATAACTTATAATCTATAACATTTCTTGTTGTATTAGAACCTATATCAACCATTTTGCGTTGTACCGCAAAATGGTCATCAATGTTGTATTTACTTTCTTGACATGCAACTTTAGCCCTCTTAATTAAATCATTTATACTTCTCCATTGAGAATAACCTAAAACATTTTGTAATTCCCTCGCATCCCAATATTCATTACCAAATTCATCAACATGTTTAATACTTTAAAATGCACAATTATTAATACTAAATCCCCTCATTTCTACTTAATAAAATATACTTTCTTTTATAATCACTAATAATATTGCTATTAACCTTACCAATCTTCTTTAAAATCTTCTTATCATCTAACTGATAAACAAAATCAATATTCTTGCAATCACTAGAAACATAATATAAATAATCAATAGGAATACCTATATTATTAGAATCAATAATAACAAAAACATTAGAACTAACACTCGCACCATTAAAACCACTTATTAATACAATATCACCTACCTTATACTCTAAAAAATTATTCTCGCTAACCATAAATAAAATATCATTATCACGTTTTAACTTATTAAACATAACAATATACTCTAAAAAATTCATAAATCCTCCTTTAAAAAAACTAATAATCTATACCCCTTTTTATCACATGTTATAAGTACTAACTCGTTATTCCTATTTTTAAAATAACTAAAATCATACTCACTAACAATCTTTTTATCATAAACAATAAACTTTCTATCATAACCATCCCCCTTAATAAAAACAACATCACCAATCAAAATATCATGTAATCTACCAAAAACATTATCTATATTATGACCAGCAAGTATAATTAAATTTGAACCATTCAGTTCACCAGATAAATCATGAATACCAACATAATTAGAATCAAGAATATCACTATCAGTACCTCTTTTAATTATTCTTTTAATATTAAACTTAGGAATAAAAATATAACCATCAATAGACTTTATAGAAAAAGGATTATCAATAATTTTATTCTGAACTACAATGTCATATTGTTCATATCCTTTAATAAAGAAAAATATAGAACAACTAATAATAATTAAACAAAAACTAATTCTTTTTACACTTTTCATAAATAACAGAAAAAGATAAACTCAATAATCCAAAACCTAAACCAACCATAGAAAATCTCTTAGGCAGTCCATAAATATCACTAGTAACAGGCATCCTATTATTTAATACACTAACCTCAATTAAATCATTATCATCATAAACATTAACCTCATAAATTCTACCATCAGTAACATAACCTTGAGGTGCACTTGCTTCATAAAAATAATACTTTCCATAACACAAATTATCAATGCTAATTACACCATCACTATTAGTAATACCTTCATAAATTAAATTATCAGAGCCATCGAATATTTTAAAGAAAGCACCCTCTAACTTATTACCAAACTCATCAATCTTATGAATAACTAACTTACTCTTAATTAATTCATTTAAAATAGGCTCCTTAGTAACCATTATCTTAATACTATCATCATCACTCTTAGAAATATTAAATTCATAAATATTAGAATCAATTTTATAACCCTCAAGAGTCTCCAACTCTTTAATATAATAAGTGCCTAGTGGAATATCCAACTCTTCACTAACACTTCCACTACTATCAGTAACGAACTCCTTAATTAACTTATCCTTTGATAAAATCTTTTTACCATCAACATTATAAATATCATTACTACTATATAAACCAAATTTAATACCACCTAAAGGTATATCAGAATAACTACCACTATCAGAAACAATACCATTAAAAACCTCACCATTCTTAACTATATTTAAAAATATTTTCTGTCTTTCATTATTCAAATTAACCATATACTCAAATACCTCCTTATCACTATTATCAAGATGAATATCATAAATAGTATCATCTAAAATAAAACCATCTAAAGTACTTAACTCCTTCAAATAATAATCACCATTAGGTAAATTATCAAAAACTAAACTACCATCAGAAGAAACCAACTCAGAAACCATTTCATCTTTCATATACACTAAATTATTATCTTCATAAATATCACTAGAAGCAAATAAACCGAAATGAACACCAGTTAATCCCCTCTCTTCATAAATAAAACCACCACTATAATCACTTAAAACCAAACCTTTCTTATTAACAACAATCCTATTCCTAGGAATAAAACTTTCAGTATAAATAATACTTTCAAAAGAATTAGCCCTTAAAAACATAAAATCTTGAGAACTATCATCCCTATAAAAAATACTAGAATCTTGATCATATTTCTTACGAGATAATTTAATACTATCAATACCTAACTTATTAAGATTAATAACTAATTTATTTCCTTCAATATAAGCACCATCAGATAAAACCTCATAATTAGATAAAACATTATTAGAATCCTCTAAAATAACTTTTTCACCATAAATACCACTAACAAATTCACTATCAAAAGAAGGCTTAACATAATAATGATTTACAAGACTCATAATTTCATTCTTCTCATAATCAATATTAACAATATCACCAGTATTATTAATACCAGTAGTAAAATGAATTTCATTACTTCCAATTAACTCCCATATAAGTTCTTGAGCAGCCATAAAATACTTATCAGTATTATGTCCAGGATAATCATATCCAAAATAACCAATCAAACTAATCTTATCAAGAATATCACTACTCATACCAGATAAAGATAAATCACTAACACCATAATAATCATTAGTGTAAATACCTTCACCTGGCTCAACACAATAAACAATTCTTCCATCCATAAAATACTTCTTTTGATTAGAAGAAAAATAAGAACCATTTGAAAGATTATGTTGACTACTATAAACTCCGTTAATTGGAACTAAATCAAGATGTGATGCATGGACAATACCACACATCAAAAATAAAAATAAAAATAAAATAAATCTTTTCATAAAATCTCCCTCCAAAAACATAATAAAATAATACAAAAACAAGGTCAAATGAAGGTTTTTCAAAATCTACAAACAAAAACAAAACAGATTCTAAATTTCTGCCTAGGCCAAAAATTAAAATCTGTCAAAAAATTTTTACAAATTATTAAAAAGAGTTATTTCGCAAAAAAATTAAAAAAATTAAAAAAAATAGATACTATATAGTATCTATCTTCATTAAATTACTATCTGCATATTTTCTATTACTTTCATCTGAATTAACAAAACCTGCAGTAATTACGATCTTATCACCAGATTTTAAACCTAAATCATTCTTTTCTGAAAACTCTAAAGCACATCTCTTAGCTTCAGCGATGAATTTATCAACAGAATTACTTCTTTCAGAAACTATAGAGAATACTCCATAATTTAATCCAAGTCTTCTTCCTAATTTTTCTTCATCAGTAATAGCTAAAATTGGACAATTTGGCTTTAAATTACTTAAAATACGAGCAGTTTTACCTGTATGAGATTGAACAACGATTAACTTAGCATCCATGATATTAGCACAATTAATAACACCATTTGCTAAAGCAACACAATCATTATCATCATTATCAGGTAACTCAAACTTACCAGTAAAATCAGTATACTTTTCAGTTGCAGCACAAGTTCTTGCCATTGCAGCTACAGTTTCAATTGGGTGTTTTCCAACAGTAGTTTCACCAGATAACATAACAGCATCAGTACCATCAAATACAGCATTCGCAATATCAGATACTTCAGCTCTCTTAGGTCTATTATTCTCCATCATTGTTTCTAACATTTCAGTCGCAACAATAACAATCTTACCCATTTCACGAGCAGTTCTAATAATATTCTTTTGAATAGCTGGGATTTCCTCAGGTGGAACTTCACTACCTAAGTCTCCACGACCAATCATAATACCATCAGAATTTTCAAAAATCTCACGGATATTAGAAACACCTACTACACTTTCAACTTTACAAATAATTTTAAAATCTTCTCTACCATACTCTTTTAATAATT
>JAGKUT010000120.1 GCA_021152765.1 Actinomycetes bacterium | reverse complement strand
CAATTAATTTGAAGTTTTTTATTTGAATAATTTTTTAAATATTGCGTTTAGTCCTTTATTTATTAATTTGTCTGCTGCTTTATTTGCGACTTTCTTTTTTAATTTATATTCTACTGAGTTTTTCTTTTACTCTAAATTAGATTTAGGAGCTATTATAACAGGCACTACCTTACACTCATTATTCTTAGGAACACCATATATCTCACTCTTTAAATCATTTAACTTACCAAAGGCAAATCCATTTTCTTCATTATAAACAGTACTAGTCCAATAACATCCATTATGAACTAAATAACTAAACTTATCATTTAAAAATGTATAATAGCCATTAAACCCAACAATCTTATTAATTTCAGAATTAATACGTGTACCATAACCTAAAAAACCAAGGATTTGTGGAGAAATATTATCACCATTCAAGAATGTATTAGTAACATCTTTAGATACAATATTCATTAAATCATTAACAGTTAATGCTCTAGTAGGAGCAGTCCATGTACTTGTAAATGAATCCAATGTAGTTGCATAATCATTAAAAGTACTATCAGAATAATTACCATATAAACTTGGAAGCAATGTAACATTAACATCACCTAAAGTATTATTTGTATCAATCACTGTTGTACTTAGACAAGTACTACTTACAGCATTACATTTCTTATTAAGCATAACATCATATAAAACTGTATCACCTAAAGTATACCTCATATCACTAGAAGTATTTGTATCAACATATTGTTCAGCAACAATACTAATAACTATTTGAATAGCAGGTCTAACAGAATAATTAGGATCCTGTTCTAATCTTTCTCTTTCACCATTTTGAAAATCATAAGCATTCTTTCCCCATAGAGAATCTAGAGAATCATTACCAGAATCCAATGGCCAAGAAACAGAAACTTCAAACGTACTAGAATCACCACCAGCAACGATATAATTCTTACTTAAATCTATATTAACATGAAATGGATATTCATGAGAAAAAGCATCAGTCATAGCTAAATTATTCTCTAATGCATCACCATCAAGAGAACTATCTAAAATTCTAGCAGACACAATCTTATAACTTAATTGAGCATCAGAATCACCTTTATTCTCAATATTAACTATTTCATCAACAGTTTCCATACCAGGATAAACATCATCAAGAGTAATAACAATATCATTTGTTACAACCTCACCTGATTTAGATAATTCAATATACCAAGCCTTAACATCTACTTCAGTAGTTACTTTTCTTAACCCACTATAAGCAAACCATGCGAAAGTAGTGAAAATAAATGAAGTTGCTATAAAAATTATAGGAACCATATAAATTTTCAAATACTTCTTATAACGTGCCTTCATTTTAATCACTTCCTTAATCTTTGTTTCTCTTCTTCTCCTCTTTATCTAACAATGTAGAAATAATCTCAGAAGAAATAATATATAAAATTGGAATTATTATAAATAAATAAAAACCAACATTAGTGCTTACTATTTTATAAATCAATGAAATAATAACACTCTTATAAATAACCTTACCATATAATTGATCAGCTGATACAAGTGGATCTTCAACTAAATTTGCTAGACCCTTAGTATGAAAATAATACTTACCATCAATCTTATCAATACCAACAACTTGGTGAGTTACAACTTTATCCTTAAAACTATTAACATTTCATAAAACCTCCTATAAATACTGGCTAACATTAGCCAAGTAATCATCCATTTCCTTTTGAAATTTTTTCTTTATATCAGCACTACCTATTTGAGAAATATTCTTTTTCTTCTCCATCTCAGTACTTAATAATTTAAGTAATTCCTGCTCACTTATCTTAATACCACACTCAAGTAATATATCAACAGCACGTTGAACTTGATTCATAATCATAAGTAAAGCATAATTACACATTTTTTCTTTTTGTTTCTTCTTATCAATAGAAATAGAATCTAATACATAATAATCCATTAAACAAGAATCATCCAATATTTTTCTTAAAAGTTCATCACCTTTAGAATCTAAACCATTAATTTTTTTATTCTTTTCTTCATCAATACTGTATAAGAAATCCCATAACTTAGTTGCCATTTGAAAATTAGGATTCTTTAAAATTAAGTTAGTCTTCTTAATAGGTGGCATAACTAAAGGAACATGCTGTTTTTGTAAAGAAGTAATTAACTCACTTGCCAACCAAGAATTAACAAATTTCTTCATTTTTTCAATTCTTTTCTTTACAGAATTAATTTCCTTTTCCAAATCATTATCCTCACCAGATAATCTAGTAGGTTTAGTACTAATCTTAACGTCAACCTTAATTTTCTCTTTACCATTACTAGTAGAAGCAGAATACTCTAAAGTTTTATCATTTTTTGGTTTCAAATCCTTAAGCATTTCTTCCTTTTCAGTTAAAAATCTAAGAAGATTCAAAATCAATGTATAAATAAATCTGTTTTCATAAGTATTAAAAGTTTCCTCACGGAATACAACGAGTAGTTTAGAAGGTAAAACATCACCAGTTTTAGGATCAATCTTATCAATGTAATCTGTATGTTTAGATAAATCTTTAACAGTATCAACACTTGTTTTCCTTGCCTTCTCAATCTTAGTAACCTCTGATTCACTAATAAGTGCAACTTTAGGAGTACGAACAATATTATCAAGATAAGGACAAACCTCCTCAATAATCTCAAGCCACTCTAAAGAATTTATATCACTATTTAAATCAGATTTCAAATGCATACCAGACTTTACATTCTTAATAAAATTATCACTCTTTACCTTCAACTGTTCATCAATTGACAAACTAATTGCTTTACCCATCTATAACACCCTCTTTTATGCTGATTTCTTAAGTCTCTCTAAGAATTCAATACATTCTTTCATATTACCATTACCAAACTCTTTATTTAAATATTTAATAAATCCATCAATCTCATCACGAATTAGAATCAAATTCAATTGTTCAAACTTACGCAATACTTTCTTAGCTAAGAAGTAATCAATACCTGAAACCTCATCTCCACCACAAGCAACATAAACTGGAACGAAATCTTGAAGTTGTTTCATAATACGATTACCAAAAGCAATTCTGAAATGATGAATAACATAATCATCAAGCTTATTAATTATATTAATACCTTTTTCACTAACGGCATATTTTTCTTTAGCATCTTTAAACAATTGTTCAAGATAACTGGAATTAATATCCATAGCCTCTTGCTCACGACAAGTAAAAGGATCAATTTTTTCATTAATATCAATAGGCATCGCTCTATCGTAAACTTTATCTGTAACCATAAATGTTGAGTCATCGTTGTTGATTGTACCTATATACCATAAGTTACCAGGTAATCTTAGCTTACCATTTTCAACTAGTTGTGGATCATCTGGCCATGTAGTAGTTACAAGTTCAATAACCCATTCATTACGATTAGGAACTTCAAGAATAGATAACATTTCAGCAAAATAATATTCGACACGAGCTATGTTCATTTCATCTAGAATAATAGTATGAACATCATCATCAAATCTAGATATATATAACTCTTCCAAAACATTACTTTCATTAAACTTCTTTGTAAATTCGTTAAAGTAACCTAACAACTCAGTCTTATCACGCCATGATGGCTGTACTGAAGCAATACAAGAATTATGCTTAACAAACTTTCCCCAAGCATATGCAAGTGAAGTTTTACCTGTACCAGAAATACCTTGTAAGATAATTAACTTACTACAAGCAAGACCACCAAAGAACGCTCTTAATAAAGGTTCATTATAATATAAATGTAATTGTGTTGCCGCAAAACATCTAAAATTATCAATTAATTCTTCAAGGCTAAAGTTATCATTATAATTTTTAGCCTTAAATCCTTTCATTCTTTCATCAATACGAACAAGTTTAGGAAATCTAACATTTCCAGCATTCTCATCATTCTTTTCTTCTTCAGGATTACCTTCAGGATTTCCACCTTCAGAAACTTCTTCTCCACCCTCATCAGGTTTCAAACCAAGTTGAGAAACCTTCATAGCCATAAGTTCATCTTTTTCCTTCATTAATTGACGAACTTTTTTATTCAAATTTCCAATCTCATCAAGTAACTCTTCTTGATTTAATTTTTGTTTTCTTAATCGTAAATACTTTCTTAATCTAAATATAACCAATAGAATAAATCCAAGTACTATAACAACCAAGAATATAATAGTTAAAATAACTAAAATCCATTCGCCAGTACTAAAACTGTCCTTATAACTTTCTAATATTTTTTTATAATCGAATATATTAAACATCATTGTTAAACCATTAACAAACCCTTGAACTAATTTAATAATACCCTCAAAAAATATAGAAATAAACTCATAGAAAAATCTCAAAAACGTATTCATAAATTATTCACCCCCGTAGTCTCCGATCTTTTTACTAATATTATCTTTAATGATTTGTTTAATTATTTCAGAAGGAATAGAAGCACACACCTTATCCGCATCTAAATAACTATCCATGAAATAATAATCAGCCATATAAATATAACCCATATCATCATTTTTTAAATCAACATGTTTATTAAACGCTAATGCAAAACAATATCCTTTTTTTCTCAAACGCTTAATATCCTCTTTATTTGAAAGCATATTAGAAACACTCGTTAAGAAATAAACATGACCTTTTGCGTACTCATTATCAATAGTAGAAATAATTTTATCAAGTTTCTTATCCTTACCATATAAAGCATTAGGAACATATACGACATATTTCGCATCATAATTAGAATTCATTAAGTCTGTAACAATCTTACATAATAACAAATTTAATAAAACTGCTATCTTATCCTCAGAAATAATTCCCTCATTATATGTCTTATCAACAATATAATCACTATAAACCTTACTAAATGAAATATTATGATTTAAAATAACACCATACAAATCCTTTTGTCCAACAATTTTATTATATTTAACTTCAAAAGTATTTGTATCTAACTTATCCAATATTCCAGCCAGATTTTCATTTGAATAATTAATAATATTTTGAATATCATTAACAACTTTATCAATATCATCATATTCAAATAAACCATCTAACTCAGTAGCTATATTATATTTCTTCTTATCAATATTGTTTTGTTCAATT
>JAGKUT010000119.1 GCA_021152765.1 Actinomycetes bacterium | reverse complement strand
AATTTACCATTTATATTATAACCAAAAAAGTTAAAATTATAAAAAAACATGGAAATTAATCCATATTTTTTAATTTTAAGTTAATAATCTCTAACTCATGTTCTTCACGAGCTAAATCTTCTCTTTCTTTATTTACAATTGCAAGAGGTGCCTTATTAACATAACCTTCATTTGACAATAATTTACGTCTTCTTTCAATAGAAGCAACTAATCTATCTCTTTCTTTAATATTAGATTCTAATTCCTTTTGATCATTCATACTTCCATCATAATAAAGATAAACGCTTGTACCCATAAAAGGAATAACAACATTCTTTAAATCACTACTATATGAACCTTTATTAATATCACTTAACTTCAACATTCTACTAATTAAATCAATATTATCATCAATTACTTCACTATCATAAACAAAAGTAAAATCCTTAATACTATTTTCTAATTTAACTCTACGAACATTTTTAATTAAATCAATAATTAAATCCAAATCAGTATCAAAAACTAATTTTTTATTATAAACTGGATAACTACTTATCATAATAGATTCATCATGAATAGGAAGTTTCATATATATTTCCTCTGTTACAAATGGCATAAAAGGATGAAGCATTTTCAAAATATTCGTTAAAACATAAAGAAGTACATGCTCATTTTTATTAAATTTAGAAAGTTCAATATACCAATCACAGAAATCGTCCCATACAAAATTATAAATTTCAGTACCTACAACATGAAATTCATATTTTTCCATATGTTTTCTTACATTTTTAATAGTTTCATTCATTTTGCCTAAAATCCATTTATCACTAATACTCAAATTATCAAGTTTAATTTCCTTATCATTAAATCCATCAATATTCATTAAAACAAATCTTGAAGCATTCCAAAGTTTATTAATAAAATTCCATGTTGATTTTACTTTATCAGGATCATACCTTAAATCCATTCCTGGAGCAGTAGCAGTTGATAAATAGAAACGAAGTGAATCAGCACCAGACTCCTTTATAACATCCATAGGGTCAACTCCATTACCAAGTGACTTACTCATCTTACGCCCTTGCTTATCACGAATTAAACCATGAATTATACAATCTTTAAACGGTCTTTTCCCTGTTAAATATAACCCTTGAAAAGTCATTCTATTAACCCAGAAAGGAATAATATCATAACCAGTTACTAAAAAATCATTTGGATAATATCTCTTATACAACTCACTATTTGGATAATCAAGTGTTGAAAAAGGCCATAAAGCACTACTAAACCATGTATCTAATACATCATTATCTTGAACCCAACCATCTTCTTTTGGTGCTTCCATACCAACATAAATTTCATCACCCTTATACCAAGCAGGAATTCTATGTCCCCACCATAATTGACGAGAAATACACCAATCATATGTAATTTCCATCCAGTGATTCATTATTTTCTCATATCTAGCAGGTACAAAATTAACTTTTGTATCTTTATTCTTTTGGTTTTCTAAAACACGATCAGCAAGACCTCTCATCTTAACAAACCATTGTTTAGAAAGATATGGTTCAACAACCGCATCAGTTCTCTCTGAATGACCTACAGAGTGAACCATTTTTTCTACACTAATTAATAATCCCTTTTCATCTAAATCTTTAACTAATTTTTCTCTACACTCTTCACGAGTCAAACCAGTATAACCTATGGCATTTTCATTCATAGTCGCATCAGGATTCATAACAACAACACGCTCTAAATTATGACGATTACCAACCTCAAAGTCATTAGGATCATGAGCAGGAGTAATTTTAACAACACCAGTTCCAAACTCTGGATCAGCATGTTCATCCCCTACTATTGGAATTAATTTACCAACAATAGGTAAAACTACATTCTTACCAATTAAATGATTATATCTAGAATCATTAGGATTAACCGCAACAGCAGTATCACCGAATAAAGTTTCAGGACGAGTTGTAGCCACTTCTAAATATTCATCAGTACCTTCAATATAATACTTCAAATGATAAAAAGCACCTTCATCATCTTTGTAAATTACCTCTTCATTAGATAAAGCTGTAAGAGCCACTGGATCCCAGTTAATAATACGTTCACCACGATAAATAAGTCCATCATTATACATATCAACAAAAACTTTTTTAACAGTTTCAGACAATCCTTCATCAAGAGTAAATCTTTCCTTTGTATAATCAACAGAAAGACCTAGTTTTCCCCATTGTGTACGTATATTACCCCCATATTCATGTGTCCAATCCCAACATGCATCTAAAAATTTTTCACGACCATATTCGTATTTATCAATACCTTGATCCTTAAGTTTCTTAACAACTTTTGCCTCTGTCGCAATTGCCGCATGATCCATTCCAGGAAGCCATAAAACATCATAACCATCCATTCTTTTATAACGAACCATAATATCTTGAATTGTTGTATTCCATGCATGGCCTAAATGTAATTTACCAGTTACATTAGGTGGAGGAATTACAACACAATATGGCTTTTTACTTAAATCACCACTAGTAAAATATCCTTTATTATTCCAATAATCATACTTACCCTCCTCAACAGAAATATGATCATACTTCTTATCTAACATAAAATCACCCTTTCAAATAAAAAAAATCCATGAACTTAAGGACGAGATAACCCGTGGTACCACCTTAATTCATAGATTTACTATGCACTCTAAATCTCTTAACGCGAGAATACGTAACTTCCTACTTATTCAGAAATTAAACTCCCTTGCTACCTTCAAAGCAATCTATTATTAGTTCGCACCAACCACTAACTCTCTTTAAATAAATTAACCTTTACTCCTCAAGTTCAACATTTCTAATAAACATATTATATACTAAACAAATTAAATAATCAACAAAAAAATAAAAAAGAGAAAATAAATTTCTCTTAAAAAACATATTTATATAAATAAAATGATAAAGCACCTAAAGCAATAACCAAAAAAATCATAAATATAATAAAAACCAAATGACCTTTTTTCTTAACATTATCTTCTTTTTTTTCTTCTAAAGGTTCACTAGAAATACTTTCTAATTCAGCCATATCACTTTTATCACTAATAACACTATCACCTATAGTAACATTACTAGGAGAAAAACCTAAACTTTCAGTTCCAATTTCATTATTAAATTGAGAATTATTTAAATTACTAGAACCATTATAGCCAGTATTTAATCTATCCTTAACTTGATCAATATATGAAGTATTAGAACCATTTTGTTGAGTACTTAAACTATTTGATAAACTAAATGGATCATTAGAACTATTGTCACTAACAAATGAAAGATTCTCTAAAGTATTACTAAAACTATTACTTTGATTAACATTATTAGTATTAATTGATATTTCATTATTAATAGACTCTAAACCATTAACCTGAACATTAGAAACGCCATTATTATCCTGATTCAAAGAATTATTATCAACTTGATTACTAAATCCAATATTATTAAC
>JAGKUT010000118.1 GCA_021152765.1 Actinomycetes bacterium | reverse complement strand
TACGGATATAGCAAATACATATATCGAATTTATATATTACAATTATATTACATTTTTGTTACGTTTTCAAGTTTTTTAAGCAATTTTCCTATGGATACACCACTTTGCATAAATACCTTACATACTAACACAATTGCAAAATTCATTTTATTATCTTCATCTAGAAGTATTTTTACTTTCTATCAAGAAATTTCTTGCTAATATACTATCAGGATGTATTAATTCTTTTGCATCTATCATATCTTTAATATTTAAATCATAAACTCTACCATCACTATTCTTACGAGATAATATCGCAATACCCAAAGCTCCCATTAAATGACTATTAGGGTCAACTGTAACATCACACCCTAATACATCACGGAAATACTTTAAAACTCCTTCATTCTTAGAAACTCCACCTTGGAAAACAACAGGCTCTAATATCTTCTTACCCTTTCCAACATTATTAAGATAATTTAAAACAATACTCTTACAAAGACCTGCAACAATATCTTCCTTACTATATCCAACTTGAGCCTTATGAATCAAATCACTTTCAGCAAATACAGTACAACGAGCCGCAATCTTAGCAGGATTCTTACTAGATAAAGCTAATTTCCCAAACTCTTCTATTGGAATATCAAGTCTCTTAGCTTGACTAGATAAAAAAGACCCCGTTCCAGCCGCACATAAAGTATTCATCGCATAATCAACAATGATTCCATTATTAATTAAAATAATCTTACTATCTTGACCACCAATTTCTAAAATAGTACGAACATTAGGATTAACAGACAACGTACCAACCGCATGAGCCGTAATCTCATTTTTAACAGCATTCGCATCAACTAATAATCCAATCAATTTACGCGCACTACCAGTCGTTCCAATACCACGAACAACATAACCATCAGGAATACCCTTCTTAAGCTCACTAATCAACTTCTTAACAGAATTAACAGGATTACCCTCAGTCCAAATATATAAAGAACTTATAATCTTATCATTCTCATCAATCACAACACCCTTAGTCGAAATAGAACCAATATCTATACCCAAATAACAATTCATTTTCTCCTCATTTCTATCATATCATTAAAAGCCTCTAACCTTGTTTGTAACCCAACCTTAGAAGTATTCGCATCAAAACTAAAAAACATAACAGGAACATCATACTCATGACATATCTTATTAATAATACCCATAGAACCTATCTCAGGAGTACAAAAAGAAGACTTAATGTGAATAATTCCATCATAACCATCCCGACACATATCAACAGTTCTCATAATATTATCAGTCGCATCCGCACCCATTCTATACTTAACATATTTAGAATACTTACGAATATTTTTCCTAACATATTTACCCTTCTTAAATAATAAATAAGTAACATTAGTAAAACGAGTAACAGACATACCAAATTGAGCTAAAGACTTTTCCAAATAATAATTACTAAAAGGTTCCATAACAGTATATAATTCACCAATAACGCCTATTCTAACAACATTATTTGGTTTATTTAACTCTACACTCTTAATCAAATCAAAATACTTCCTAAACACTTTCTTTAAAGAAAATAAACCATTAACACCTAAAAACTCATCCAACATCATACTATTATATTTTTCCATCAAACCTTTTTCAACTTCAAACCCAACATTATGTCTAACATAATCATCAACAATGTCCATATATTCAACCATCTTTTTAACAATAATTAAATAATATAATCCTTTAATTTTAGAAAACTTAGAATCTAAACACTTCAACTCCGCAACAATCTTCTTAATATCAGCCCTACCTGCAGTAACCAAATTAATATACTTAACTTCATAACCCAAATCAGAAATAATCTCTCTCTGTAGTTCATGATAATAACCATACCTACAACCACCACCTAATTGAACAACACAATTTGCCCCCTTCTCAATAACCTCTAACATAGTACCCAATGTATATTTAAAAGGAGTACAAACAAAATCAGGACTATACTTAACCCCTAAATCAATAGTCTTACTAGTAATAGGAGGTGCATCAATAATACGACAATCTAAAATCTTAGAAAACAAATACTTTGCTGGAACACAATAATTACCTACATGAGGAAAACCAATCTTATACAATGTCAACAAAACTTTCTAATCTAGTTTCTATTCCAGCAAATCCATCCATATCATCAATAACAAGATTCAAACATTTACACTTAACCTTTCTACTAACAACATCATTAACCAAAGAATCAAGTCCACATGGAAAAGATGATAAAAATATAATTCCATCAACCCTATCTTTACATAACTCTATTGAACCAATAATAGAACGACTAAACTTCCAATATAATCCACTACTCAACTTATAACCCAAATCTTCACTATCAAATAAATCACTATATATAACAATGCACCCTATACTTTCTAAATACTTAACAACAGGTAACCCAATACTATAATCATAAGTATTATATGGATGAGATACAAGTAAAACTTTCTTACCAGATAAATTCAACTTATTCATATTATCAATAACTTTACTTTTCCTAATTTTATTCGTTTTATATAAAGAATAATAATATGCATCCCTAACCTCACGCCTACTCTTCCCTAACTTTTTACCTAAAGAAAAAAACGCCTTCTTCATAGTATCACCTGAAGTATAACTAATATTATAATCAACAACATCAATATCAAATAAATTATTAATAATATCATAACACGCCAAAAAATTAGTACATGTTTGACTAAACTCTCCATAATTATCAATACGAGGAACTAAAACCATATCACACTTATCAACTAAATACGTAACATGTCCAATATAAATCTTCATTGAAAGACACATTTCATCACTAGAATACTTACTTCCAAGAGACTTAATAACCCTATCAGTTTGAGGACTAACAATATAATTTATACCTAATTTATCAAAAAATAAACACCACATATCACCAAAATAATAATAAAATAATCCCCTTGGAATACCTATGGTCATACTTTCACTCCTTCCAATAATATATATTAAAAAAATAAAATAATATACATAAAATTAAAATTGACTAAAATGCATATTTAAACTATAATATTTATAGTATATAAAAATCATAAAAAAGCAAACATGAATACCAACAAAAGACTGTACAGAGAATTAAAACCCGAAACAAAACAAAAAATTAGCCAATCAATGAAAGGAAGAAGCAAAACTACTTCTCACAAAGAGGCCATTTCAAACGGTTTAAAATCATACTGGAAAAATATTCCACATAAGCCAACAGAAAATGATGAGGTAGAGAAACTGTAACTCTCTACCTTTCATTTCACTATTTGTCAAGGAGACAAAACTTGTCAAACAGCAAGCAAAATAAAGCCTATATCATAAATATAATAAATGATTCGTTTTGATAAGCTCAAAATTATTACAGACATAAACTATATTACAAGCATAAATGATAAAGCATTTGTTGCGCAAAGCATAGGTGACAATCTTCTATATTATAAATATAGT
>JAGKUT010000117.1 GCA_021152765.1 Actinomycetes bacterium | reverse complement strand
ATCATAGACCATTTATAAGTACAGAAGATACTACAGTTAATACAAATTATAATGTTATTAGAAATCATATTGAGAAATATGAAAGATTTAATATAAAAACAGTTCATGATTATGAAAGAAAAATGAATATTACTGGTATATACAATTATCTGCAATTTATGGAAGATATGAGCGATGATTATGTTCAAATTGATATCAGTACAATGTTAAGAAAGAATAAACTAGATATTAGTTCATCTGAATTAGAAAATATTAAAAAGTCTATTGATTTGATTTTAAATAATTTTGGTAATATAAATACAGAAAATTTCAAAGGTTATTCTTTATTACCTAAAATAAAATATGGCTGGAATAAATATTTATTGGTGGGAATATTAAGAACATTTTATTCAGATGATTATGAAATAATTAATACAGGAAATAAGTATTCAAATACTGATTTTGAAGTAAGGAGGTTAAATCATGTTTGATAAAGAAAAGATGTGGAGGTTTCCAGGAAATAATTATCTTCAAGAACAAGGAATTGATACACCAGATATGGAAACATTTGCTCAAGACCCAATAGCATCACTTGCAAGAGAATCATGTCAAAATTCAATTGATGCAAGAATAGAAGGACAAACCGCAAGAATTGAGTTTAAAACTTTCGATATAATGAGAGATGAAATTCCAGGTGTTGACAGAATAGAAAAAGAAATTGATTCATGCTTGGACTATAGAAAAAATAATATAAAGCTATATAATACACTTTATAACATGAAAAATAATATAAATAATAGTATTATACACTGTATAAGAGTAAGTGACTTTAATACTGTAGGATTAAAAGGTATAAATAACCTTGATGACAGTCCATTCTATCTATTAACAAGAGGAACAGGAATAAGTGATAAAAATGGTGCTAAAGGTGGTTCAAAAGGTATAGGTAAATTTGCATCTTTTGTTGCTAGTTCATTTAATACAGTTTTTTACTCAACATTAAATATGGACGGAGAAAAAGGGTATATAGGTATATGTAAATTGTGTTCTACAAGAATGGAAGGGACCGATGAAAAAACACAAGGAACTGGTTATTTTGGACTTGATAATAAAAATATGCCTATACTTGAAGATTTCAATTTAGATAAATCTTATAAAAGGGAAACAACTGGTACAGATATTTATATATTAGGATTTAGAAAGAATAATAATTGGAAAAAAGAGCTTATAACAAAAATATTAGATAGTTTTATGTGTGCTATATATTATGAAGATCTTGAAATTGTAGTTGATGATTTAAAAATTAATAAGAATAATTTAGGTGATATAGTTGAGAATGAAGATTACATTTTAAAGAGAAGTTATAATAATATTAAGTCACAATATATATTATTAACTGATCCAAGTGTATTTAAAAATACTCTAGAAATAGAAGATTATGGAAAAGTAGATATTTTATTAAAAGGATTTAGTAAAGATGAATCTGATTTAGCAACAAATGAATGTGTAATGATTAGATATCCATATATGAAAATAAAGACTTTATCTAGAATTTCAAATGTTCCATGTTCTGCCATGTGTATTATAGGAGATAATAATTTGAATTCACTATTAAGAGATATTGAAAATCCACAACATACAAATTGGGAAGTCAATAGAATTGATGACGATGATATGAAAAGTGAATTAAGACATATATTAAAAACTTTAAATGATTCAATTATTAATTATGTATATGATAAATTATCAACAAGTGAAATTAAAGAAACTGATGTAGAAGGTGCTAGCGAATATTTACCGGGTATAGAAGATAGTAATATTGGAACTGGAGAAGCTGATGTCATAGTAGAAAAACCAAAAATTGTTAAAAAAGTAAAAAATAAAGTTAAGGATAAAATTGGTACTAAACCTGATGATAATGGTAATTCACTTTCACCAGGATTAGGCGATCATGAAGAAGATGGAGAAGGTTCACCAATTCCAAGTGGTAATAATAATTCATCTGGTGGTGATACACATGATTCTAATGATGAAACTGGTTATAAAAATGACGATTCTGATAAAGAAATAATGACACTTGCCCAATTAAGTGGTATGCAATATAGGTTATTTGTTCCAGATAAAAGATTAGGTAAGTTGGTAATTTCTTTTGAATCTTTATATACTGAAAATAATTGTGAATTAGAACTAAAATATTTGGATGATTCTAATACTAGATATAATATTAATATAAGTGATTGTAAAATAAATGGAATTCCAGTAGAAATTGTTGATGGTAAACTAAAGAATATAAAAATAGAGGAAGGTAAGAAGTATAAAATAGAGCTTGATACTGATTTAAGGGAATTATATACTTTTGAGGTGAAGATGTATGCGAATAGGTAAAAAATTATTTCCATATCCTACAATTAATAATTCAAAAAATGCTAGTTGCTTTCAAAATTCAAATTTTGCATTAATATATGATGATGCAGATGATGAAAACAACTTAGTATTAAAAAATGCTCATATTGAATTAGATAATCAAGCATTAATAGAATTATTTGAACAAGGAAAAATTGATGCAACTGTAATAGTTGAATGTTCTTCAACAATTTTTAGAAAAAGTTTTAATATTTCTAGAATTCCAAGGGATATAATAATTCCAATAACAAATTTAAGAGATCAAGTTGTTATTTCATGCTTTGTCTATGCCACAGAAGATTTTTCTTATATTAGTGATGATTTTTTAGAAGATTATCAAGGATATACTTTTAATATTGAAAAATATGACATTTTAGCAATTGATGATGGTTTTACAACAAGAATCGAATATGATGAAAGTAAAGATAAAAAAGTTTCTTCTATATTTTCAATAATTAAAGATGAATTTATTAGTAATAATGTGATGAAAATTGAACCCACTGTTAAAAAAATAGTAATTCATCTACCAGAAGAACAATTTGGTTGCTATGAAAATATGAAAAATAATGACAATTACCAAGAAATATTTTTCTCAATTTTAACAATACCAGCATTAATATCATGTTTACAAAATATTCAAGATCAAATGTTATATAATGAAGTAACTTTTGATGATATACATCTTGATTATAGTTGGTTTAGTTCAATTGAATATGCATACAAAAATCAATTTGAAGAAGAATTAGATGAAAATAAATTTTAATGATTCCGTTAAGAGCCTTGTTGACGCAGGTAAGATAAGGTATTCAACAGATATTAAAACAAAAATAGAAGCCGGCGAAATTACAAAAGAAGATATTAATGCCTTGATCCGTAAGATGGTTAATAAAGACTTTGGATCGGTCGAAGCAGAGCGCGCACGTAGATTTGGTAATCGACTCGAAACTGGTGACAAAGATATTTACGGTGTATATGACGATATAATTCTTTATTACGATGCAAGCCGCGATCAGCTTACCGCTGTTACAGAAGATGAGTTTTCGCATTACTATGTTGTAGACTGGACTGAAACCGAGCGTAAGGGGTTTAATGAAAGATACAACCCGCAG
>JAGKUT010000116.1 GCA_021152765.1 Actinomycetes bacterium | reverse complement strand
GTAATAAAATTATAATGAAGAAGAAATCTAAATTTTTCTTACTAGCAATTTCTGCTTTAGTGGGATTAATATGTGGTACTCAAAATGTTTTCGCGGCTACTCTTAACTTTGATTTTTCTGGTTATTACTATGAACGTAGTGATAATGGATCAAATTATTCATCTTGGCGATTAGAAAACTATTATGTTGACGGTAATGTTGCCTTTTGCATAGAACCGGGAATCCCAGAGGGTACCGATCAATACGTCCAATCATCTTATAATGATTGGAATTTATCAAATTCAGTAAAACAAAAAGTTTTACAAATAGCTTATTATGGCTATCAATATCCGGGACATCAAACACAAGAATATAGAGCTGCTACTCAAGCTTTAATATGGGAAACTATATTAGGTGGTAATACAAAGGTTACGTTTTCTACTGGAAGATATGGTGCTGGAACAGTTTATGATGTGTCAGCTCAAAAGTCTGTTATTATGAATTTAGTAAATCATCATTACGATAGGCCTAGTTTTAATGGTACAACAATATCATCTCAAGTAGGAACACCTATTACTTTAACTGATACTAATAATGTTTTAAGCAATTATGAAGTATATGCTTCAAATGGTGCTAAAGTTAGTATTAATGGAAACGAGTTAACTATTACTCCAACAGAAATTGGCGATATTAAATTAACGTTTGTAAAAAAACAAGTTTATTCTCGTACATATTTAATTTATTTAGCAGACGGATATCAAAATATGATAAGTGGTGGTAATATTGATCCATTATATTTTAATATTAATGTTAAGGGTTTAGGTCCTAAAGTTGAAATTAATAAAGTAGATTCAAAATCACTTACTTCTATACCAAGTGGCGAAGCTAGTTTGAAAGGTGCTAAATATGGTATTTATGATATGGCTGATAATCTTATCCAAACGTTAATAACTGATGAAAATGGCTATGCTATAAGCGATTATTTATCTAGTTTTGAAAGAATGTATTTAAAAGAAATTTCTGCTAGTAATGGATATCAAATTAGCGAAGAAAAGTTTTATTTTCAACCGTCTAAAGATGAAATGTTAAGTTATGTTAAAGTTTTAGAAGATGTAATAACTAGAGATTATGAAATAACTAAAGTTGTAGCTTCTGATAAGACTGGACTCATGACTCCGGAAGTGAATATTGGCTTTGAAATATATAATTCTAAAAATGAATTAGTATTTAGTGATAAAACTGATAGCGACGGAAAAATTTATTTCACACTTCCTTACGGTCATTATAGACTTCATCAATCATCAAGTAATTCTGGATTTGAAAAAATAGAAGATTGGGATTTTGAAATTAAAGATCTTGGCCCTACTATTAATAAAGTTTTTAGTAATGCCGAAATAACAGCTAAACTTAAAGTAATTAAAATTGATGATAGCGGTAATGTGATTACTAAAGCTGGAATTAAATTTAAAATTAAAGATTTATCTACTGGAAAATATGTTTGCCAATCTGTTTCATATCCAAAAGTAGAAACTTATTGTGAATTTGAAACATCTGACGACGGTACGCTTATCACTCCATATCCTTTAAATAGTGGCGATTATGAATTAGAAGAAATCGATCAAGTTATTTATGGTTATTTATGGAATAGTGAGCCATTAAGATTTTCTATTAATGAAAAATCTAATTTAATTAAGTATGATGAGTTTGACGCTATATTAGAAGTTAAGTTTGAAAATAAAGAAGTTAAAGGTATGATTGAAATTAATAAAACTGGCGAAAAGTTAGTTGTTGGAAATGATACCTATACTTATGAAGAAATAAAATTACCTAATGTTGTATTTGAAGTTTATGATGAAAACAATAACTTAATTGGTACTATCAAAACTGATGAATCTGGTTATGGTAAGTTAGAAAATTTAAAACTTCAAAAATATATATTAAAAGAAGTATCAAGTGCGTTAGATAATATGGTAGATGAAAAAGTATATGAATTTGAACTTGTTTACCAAGATCAATATACTCCTATTATCACTAAAACTTTTGCTTTGAAAAATTATTTACCTAAAGGAATTTTAGAGTTTTCTAAAACTGATTTATCTACAAGTAATCCAATACCTAATACTTTAATTGAAATATATATTTCTGATACTGACGAATTAATATTTAGTGGTCGTACTGATGATAAAGGTATGATTGTTATTAACGATTTACCTACTGATGTTGAAATGTATATTTTAGAGCGTGAAACTGCTGATGAATCATATATACTTAATGAAGAAAAGATGTATTTTGAAATATTAGAAAATGGCGAAGTTATTAAAGCTACAATGACTAATGAAAAAATAGAAATGCCTAAAACATTCAATACTGATTTATCTAGTACTATTATAATAGCTATTACTGCTTTACTTGGTATAGGATTATTAGTTTATGAAAAAAAGAAAAATAAGTAATGTAATATTAACAATATTAGGGTTGATACTTTTATCTGTATCGGCCCTTTATTGTTTTAAATTAGTTTATTCACATTATAAACGTGATAAAGAAACAGAACAAGTAATTGAAGAACTTTTTAACATAGATGAAGATGTACCTACTCCGGAAATGGTAGAAGAATCGTCAGAAGAAAAACCTAAAGAAAATGATTTTGTTTTAACAGATAAATATTTAGGTTATATAGAATTATCTAATTATGGAATTAGAAGATTAATAACTACGGGAACAGATAAAGCTACTTTAGATAAGGGATTAGTAGGAATTTTAAGTGTATCTTCTGGAATTGACGATGAAGTTGGAAATTTGATTATAGCCGGTCATAGTACATATAATACTTTTCAAAAATTGCATTATATGAAAATTGGCGAAGAAATTAAAATTGTATCTCATCAAAAAACATATATTTATAAAATTACAGAAAAACATACTATTGAAGATACGGATATGTCTTATTTTAATAAAATCACTAATAAAAAGATTTTAACTTTAATTACTTGTAAAAATAATGGGAAGCAAAGACTTATTGTTGTTGCTGAATTAAGGGGGTAAAATTTTGAAAAGATATAATACTAGATTTATTTTCTATACTACTAAAAGTCTAAAAAAGGAAATGAAAAAACGAGCTAAAGAATTGGATATACCTATGTCTGATTATTTAAGAACATTAATAAAACAAGATATTAAATTAAATCAAATTGCTTCTAATAATTTAGAACAAGATAGAAATTTATATGATATAGAAAATTTTAATAAAAAACTATCTGGATACTATAAGGGGTTATAATGAGTAAAATTTATGAATTAGATAGATCCCTATTTGATAAAGTAAATATGTATCCTACATATAATAAGTTTATCTTTACTGATAAACATAAAAGAAATATAGTTGCTGTTGATAATACCTCTGGGGATTTTTTCACAGAAGATTTTTCAAACAGAATTAAAGGGTTAATATATTTAGTAAATGATAGTTTTTTACCTGATGAAGTTGAAAAGGAATATTTAGAACATAAGGATAAATATAG
>JAGKUT010000115.1 GCA_021152765.1 Actinomycetes bacterium | reverse complement strand
CAATAACAATAAATAATATACTAACATATATTTACTTTTCAAATGATGAAATTTTTTTACTATTCATAAGAATACTTTACCCAAGTAATTACTTCGACATTTGTGAAACAATAATAGAAACAAATACAGACCAGGATCGACTAATGAAATTACTAAATAAAATAGAAATATATGAAAACAATATAAAACAAATATATAAATACATAAAAAAAATGATAGCCATTCCTGAAATAGAATGGTTATCAAAAACTAACCAATATTAACAACACCCTTAATTTCAGGAATTTCATCTTTGAGTACACATTCGATTCCATCATATAAGGTAACATCAATTAGGCTACAATTAGCACACGCACCTTGCAACTTTATATATACAATATTATCTTCATATTTTACAAATTCAATATTTCCACCATCACTCATTAAATATGGTTTTAAATTATCAATCACAGCTTTAATCTTTTCCTCAATTTGCATTAATCAATCACCAAAAACATTATATATTAAAAAAAAAATTAAGTAAAGCATTAATAAGATTAATTTACATATTATAATCAAAGTGCTATAATTAAGCAAAGAGGTGTAATATGTCAAAATATGAGAAAGGAAAAATTGTTAAAGGTATTGTATCAGGAATAGAATCATATGGTGCATTTGTTATATTCGATGAATATTATACAGGATTAATACATATATCTGAAATATCACATGATTACGTTAAAAATATTACAGATTATATAAAAATTAACGACACGATTTATACTGAAATACTAGAAGTGGATAATGAAATGAACCATTTAAAGTTAAGTATAAAAAATATAAAGTATAAACCACAGCAAAAAAAAAGACTAAAAAAAATAGTTGAAACAAAACAAGGATTTAAGACACTTGCATACAAACTACCAAAATGGATAGAAAAAAATTTGGAAACAATCAAAAAAAAATAAAATTTTTAGAAATATATTGACAAACCATATTTCAGATGGTATAGTTATAACTGTCTGATTGGTTTATGGGCGTTTAGCTCAGTTGGTTAGAGCACTAGCCTTACAAGCTAGGGGTCATAGGTTCGAGTCCTATAACGCCCACCATAAATTTGCCGGAATAGCTCAATTGGTAGAGCAACTGACTTGTAATCAGTAGGTTGTGGGTTCAAGTCCTATTTCCGGCACCACTTTGTTTGGAGGGATAGCGAAGTGGCCAAACGCGGCAGACTGTAAATCTGTTCCTTCGGGTTCGATGGTTCAAATCCATCTCCCTCCACCATTTTTTAATAAGGCAAAAGGTTAGATTGCCTCGTAGCCAAGCGGTAAGGCACCACACTTTGACTGTGGCATTCGCTAGTTCGAATCTAGCCGAGGCAGCCATTAATATGTCCCGTTAGCTCAGTTGGTAGAGCATTTGACTTTTAATCAAAGGGTCACAGATTCGAGTTCTGTACGGGACACCATATGATTGTTCATAAAGGCAATAAGCCTTTTTGATATATGCCTGAGTGGCGGAATTGGTAGACGCACAGGACTTAAAATCCTGCGAAGGTCATACTTCATGCCGGTTCAAGTCCGGCCTTAGGCACCATTTATGTTGGAGAGATACCCAAGTCTGGTTGAAGGGTCCGGTCTTGAAAACCGGTAGGTCAGGCAACTGGCGCAAGGGTTCGAATCCCTTTCTCTCCGCCATAAACTTTTTTATATAATAATATCGCGGAGTGGAGCAGCCTGGTAGCTCGTCGGGCTCATAACCCGAAGGCCACAAGTTCAAATCTTGTCTCCGCAACCATCTGGTCCCGTGGTGTAGCGGTTATCACGTCTGCCTGTCACGCAGAAGATCGCGAGTTCGATTCTCGTCGGGACCGCCATTTTTTTTGGCTCCATAGCTCAGTCGGTAGAGCAAGGGACTGAAAATCCCTGTGTCGCTGGTTCGATTCCCGCTGGAGCCACCATTTAAGTTTTAAACATACGATAGGTAATGCGCTCGTAGATCAATTGGATAGATCGTTTGACTACGGATCAAAAGGTTATGGGTTCGACTCCTATCGGGCGCACCATATAACGGGAAATGGCTCAATTTGGTAGAGCACTTGGTTTGGGACCAAGGGGTTGCAGGTTCAAATCCTGTTTTCCCGACCATTTAGATTATAAAACTCATAAATAATGAGTTTTTTTTTGACCGCAACCCCTTGAATTTACAAAATTAACAAATATGTTCATAAAGTAAATTTAAATTACTGGATTTAATACAAAAACTAACACCATGACTATCAATAAGACCGAGTTGTTCATCAGAATATCCAGAAACTTTAAAATTTACACAGATTTTTCCTTTACGTAACAAATCAATAAAAGTATCAAACCCTTTGATTCTATAAAAAGTAATAGTTTTATATTTAAAATATTCAACCCCATTCTTATACATACTATCTGCTTCAATATAAGCAAGTACTTTCATTTTACTATATATTTTATACCTTAATGTGTCAAAATCCCAATATGATTCTTTTTCAATAAAATTACCCAATCTATCAAAAATAAAAAGATAAACACGCCCCATATCATAATCGATGCGTAAAGAAAATTTATAATTTAGTCCAACATCAACAATATAATCAGAATAAACAGAACAGTACAAAACCCTCCTTTCTCTGTTCCTTACGCTCAAATAACCATATTTTTCAAAAATTCTTTTCAACTCGTAAGACGAACTACCAATAGGATTATAATTAAAAAGATTAATATAAGACTTACTTTTACTTCTATGAGTCTTAATCTCGATATTATCAAAATCAGGGATAGGCAAAGAATCCTCGCATTTTCCTAATAAAGATTCAAATGTATAACCTATACCAGTTGGTCCACCACGCATACTTTTAATCCAACCCATATTCCTTATAATATAAAAATTAGCAATTAAAAAATTAATGCTTTCGCTCATATATAATTATCACCTCATAAAAAATATACGATAAAAAAACAATAATTCCTTAATAAAACACAAAAAAACTTCTATTTTTTAGAAGTTTTTAATTATCTACAAGAATAACCATCTTTTTCCAAATTACTCTTAACAGTAGAGTAAGAACTTTGATGATTTATTAAATAAATCTTTTTCTTAGTTTCATTATCAACTTTATCAAAATTAATTTTTAATTTTGAACTAAAACCATCACTCTTTTTTGACATAGAGTAAGAAATACCTCTTTGATTTTTAATATTATCAAATTCACTACCAGCTGTACCAGAAAGATCATCAACTATAGTTGGATTATTTTCAATAAGTTCATTATCGAAAGTAACATCCATTTTAAATACTAAATTAGAAGCTTTATCACCTTTAAAAGAAATATTCAAGACCTGATTCATTTTCATTTGTTCATCGGGAATATCATTCTCTCTAGTACACTTCAAAGTTTTGCCACCACAACCAGTAAGCAAAGAAAAACCAACAATACCGCAGCAAAGATACAAAACCTTCTTCATATTATCATCCTTTCATATATAACAATATAATACCATTTTTTATTAAATACTTTCGAA
>JAGKUT010000114.1 GCA_021152765.1 Actinomycetes bacterium | reverse complement strand
GTATTATGTTATTAATTCCAATAAACATTAAAGCTATAGAAACATCAGCTACATCAGCTATACTTGTAGATACTGACTCAGGAAGAATACTTTATTCAAAAGATATACATAACAAAAGAAGTATCGCAAGTATATCAAAAATAATGACCGCAATAATCGCAATAGAATCAAATAAAATGAGTGATGTAGTAGAAATAAATGATTCAATAGATAAAGCTTATGGTTCAGGAATATATATAAAAAAAGGAGAACATATAAGCCTAGAAGACTTAGTATATGGACTAATGCTTAGATCAGGAAACGATGCAGCCCTCGCAATATCAAACTATGTAGGAGGTTCAACTGAAGAATTTGTAAACCTAATGAATAATAAAGCACAAGAACTAGGAATGAAAAACACACTATTTAGAAATCCTAGTGGACTAGATGAAGAAGACGGAGGAAATATTTCAACCGCATACGATATGTCATTATTAATAAGCTACGCAATAAAAAACGATAAATTTAAAGAAATAACAGGAACAAAACACCATAAAGTAGAAACAGATAAAAATATATACTCATGGACAAATAAAAATAAATTACTTTTTTCATATAAAAACACAACAGGAGGAAAAACAGGATTCACAGTAAAAGCTAGACGTACACTAGTAACAACGGCATCAAAAGATAACCTAAATCTTGCAGTAGTAACACTAAACGATGGAAATGACTTCAAAGACCATCAGAACCTATTCGAATATGGCTTCAATAACTATACAAACTATCAACTATTAAAAAAAGGAACAATAAATATACCAGATACAAATAATAATTTAGAATACTATATAGAAAATGACTACACATATCCACTATTAGAAACAGAAGAAGATAGTATACTAATAAAATATAGCCTAGAAAAAAATCCAAAAGAAACAGCAGGTAATATAGAAATATACCTAGGAGATAAACTATTACATAAAGAACCATTATTTTCAAAAGAAAAAGAAACAAAACAAAAAAAATCAATACTTCAAAAAATAAAGGAACTTTTTAAACATGATAAATAAAATATGGGCATCATTCATAATAATAGGAATACTTTATAGTATATTAACAAACAATGTAGAACTAATAAGCACAGAAATAATAAAAGGGGCAGAGACATCATTAAATATGATAACAAAAATATTTCCAGTAATGGCTTTATGGTTAGGAATAATGAAAATAGCAGAAGAATCAAACCTATTAAAAAAAATATCAAAACTACTATCACCAATAATGAAAAAAATATTTCCAGAAATACCAGAAGATCATGAATCAATAAGTCTAATCACAACAAACATAGTTGCAAATCTATTTGGACTAGGTAATGCTTCAACACCAATTGGACTAAAAACAATGAAATCATTACAAGAACTAAACAAAAATAAAAAAGAAGCATCGCATAGTATGATTACATTTCTAGTACTAAACACAACGGGATTAACTATAATTCCAACAACAATACTATCACTAAATATGAATGCAAAAAATCCAACAGAAATAATATTACCATGTTTTCTCGCATCATTATCCGCAACAATAGGCGGACTAATAATAGATAGAATACTTCAAAGAAAGGATAAAAAATGCAGACACTATCCAATCTAATACTACCACTAATAGTATTAATAATAATTTTTTATGGTGTAAAGAAAAAAGTAAATGTTTACGATACATTTACTATAGGAGCAAAAGAATCATTTGATATGACATTAAGACTTTTTCCAACTATGCTTGGAATGATACTAGGTGTAAATATATTTGTAAAAAGTGGAGTATTAAACTTTTTGCTTGACATATTAAAACCTTTATTAAAAATAGTAAAAATCCCAAAAGAAATAATTCCACTCGCAATACTAAGACCAATTTCAGGAGGATCTGGAATCGCACTTTTACAAACAATAATAGAAAAATATGGACCAGAAAATATAATAAGCAAAATGTCATCAGTTATACAAGGCTCAACAGATACAACGCTATATATAATAACACTATACTTTGGAAGTATTGGGATTAAAAAAACAAAATATGCTTTAAAAGCAGGACTACTTGCAGACCTAATAGGAATAATATCCGCAATAATAATAACAAAAATAATGTTTTAAAAAATTATAGTAAAAAAATATAAAATAATGTATAATTATATTGGTGATAAAATGAATCTAGAAGATATAAACGTAGAAAAAGAGTTAAAAATTATTTATATGGGTACACCAGAATTTAGTGCGACAGTATTAAAAGGCTTAGTAGAAAACTATAAAATAAGAGCCATAGTAACACAGCCAGATAAAAAAGTTGGTAGAGAACAAAAAGTATTATTCCCTCCAGTAAAACAAGTAGGACTAGATAATACAATATTAGTACTACAACCAAATAAAATAATGGACGAGTACCTTGCACTAAAAGATATGGAACCAGACCTAATAATAACATGTGCATACGGAAAAATTTTACCAAGAGAAATATTAGAACTACCAAGACTAGGATGTATTAATGTACATGCTTCACTTCTTCCAAAATTAAGAGGTGGAGCTCCAATCCATAGAGCGATAATAAACGGATATACAAAAACAGGTGTTACAATAATGTATATGGATGAAAAAATGGATGAAGGAGACATGATAAGCTTTAAAGAAACAGAAATTACAGAAACAGATACAGCTGAAACACTACATGATAGATTAAGTATAATTGGTAGAGATTTACTATTAGAAACACTCCCATCAATATTAAATAAAACAAACAAAAGAATTAAACAAAATAATGATGAAGCAACATATGGATTCGTAATTAAAAGAGAAGATGAAAAAATAGATTTTTCAAAATCAAAAAAACAAATATATGATAAAATTAGAGGTTTAAATTCATGGCCAGGGGCTTACTGCTTGATAGACGGAAAAATATTAAAAGTATGGGAAAGTGTTAAATCAAATAATATATTTGAAGATAAATTAAATGGAGAAATAACAAATATATATGATAATGGATTTGGTGTAAAAGTAAGCGATGGAGAAATAATTTTAAAAACAGTACAACCAGAAGGAAAAAAGAAAATGAGTGGAAAAGACTACGCAAGTGGAATGATAAATAAAGGCTCTTTTGTTGGAAAAATATTAGAATAATGAAACTAAAAGAAAAATTAAATAATAACGAAAAATATAAAAAATATAAAGAATATATGGAGTCCTTTAAAACAATATGGAATGATCCAAAACTAGGTTCAGCAATAAAACTATCAATATGGTTAATTCTAATACTCATATTATCACTTATGGTAAGATTAAATGATAAAGTAGAAGAACCTAAACCAACAATACCAGAACAAGTAATAACACCAACAAGAAAAACAATATTAAATAAGTTAAATAATATAAATAATTATGAAGAATTCATAACAGTAGAAACAGATATAATAGAAAATATAACATTAACACATTCAAACAATGAAGACTTAATAATATATAACAATGAAAAATATTATAACAAAGATAACTTATATCTACTATCAACAAATGAAATAATAGAAAATCAATT
>JAGKUT010000113.1 GCA_021152765.1 Actinomycetes bacterium | reverse complement strand
CTATTATATTTATTTTTGTATATTTTGTTAGTCTTTTTTGATATTCTTCTATCGCATCTCTAAAGAATTTTTCTTTTATTTTTCCTACACATATTATTTTTATCATACTTCTATTAACTCCGTTTGTATTTCTTGATGCGCTATTTCTACATCAAGATTATTTATATCTATTGTTTCTTTTAATGTTTTAAGCGCTAATTCATCTGTATTATTATGTTCACTAAGATGGGCAAGTATTATATGTTTTGTATTATCGCCTATTAATTTTTTTAGATAGTACGCTGAATCTTTATTTGATAAGTGTCCTTTATCTCCTAATATTCTTTGTTTTAAATGGTATGGATAGTTTGGATTATTCATAAGCATTTCAACATCGTGATTGCTTTCTAGTATATACATTGTTTTGTTTTTTAAAACTTTATGATTTTTAATATTTATATATCCTGTATCTGTTATATATACTAATGATGATTTATTATCCTCAATTATATATCCATTTGAATCTTCTGCATCATGTGATGTTTTTATTGTTGTAATTTTTAAATCTTTTATTTCTAATGTATCATTTATAAATTCATAGTTTTTTAGTTCTTGATTTAATTCTTTATACATTACTTCTGTTAAATATGCGATTGCTTTATGTTTTTTATTGAATACTCTTAATCCATCGACATGGTCTTTGTGTGTATGGGTTATAAGTATGGCTTCTATTTCATCTGGATCTATGTTTTTTTCTTTTAATTTTCTTTCTGTTGTTATACAGTTTAGACCAATATCTATTAATATTTTTGTCTGTTTTGTTTCAATATAACAACAGTTTCCTTTTGAACCAGAGGCAATTACACAGACTCTCATTGTTGTGGCTCCTTCAACATATTAACGAATGTACTTACATTTCTTCTAAATATTAAGTCTACTGTTGTTGTTGGACCACTTCTGTTTTTGGCAATGATGAATTCACTTTTTGATGTGTTTTCGTCTATTGATATTTGTTTTGTATAGTAATCTTCTCTATATAAGAATGCTACTATATCGGCATCTTGTTCTATTGATCCTGATTCTCTTAGGTCACTTAGTAATGGTCTTTTATCTTCTCTTCCTTCAACAGTACGTGATAATTGTGCTAATGCGATTACTGGTATATTTAATTCCATTGCGAGTGTCTTTAATGATCTTGATATTTCTGATACTTCTTGTTGTCTATTTCCAGCATATCTAGCTGAACCACTAATTAACTGTAAGTAGTCGATTATTACTATTCCTAGTCCGCCTTCTGAATTGTAAAGTCTTCTACATTTTGCTTTTATTTCGCTTATTGTCATACCTGCTGTATCATCTATAAATAATTTTGTTTCTGCAAGTCTACTCATTGCTTCATTGAATTTTTTCCAATCATGATGTTCTAGTTTTCCGCTTCTTAGTTTGTTTGATTCTATTTGTCCTACTGAAGATAGCATTCTCATCGCTAATTGTTCTCCACTCATTTCCATGTTGAATAATGCAACTGTTTTATCTGTATTCATTGCAATATTTGTTGCTAGGTTTAGGGCAAAGGCTGTTTTTCCCATCGCAGGACGAGCAGCAATGATTATTAATTCATTTTCATGTAGACCTGAAGTAACTTTATCTAAGTCATAAAATCCTGTTGGAATTCCTGTTATTTCACTTTTTTGTTGTGATAATTTTTCTAGATCACTTTGTGTTTTTAAAAGTACATCTTGGATACTTCTGAATTCTGTTCCCTTTTTTGTTTTTACAACATTAAGTATCTTCTTTTCTGCATTATCTAGTACTTCACTTATATCTTCTTCTTGATTATATCCTGAGGCAACTATTCCTGTTGCTTCTTCAATAAGTCTTCTTAGAATTGCTTTTTCTTCTACTATTCTAATATATTCGTCTACATTTGCGGCTGTTGGAACAAAGTTGATTATTTCTGTTAGATATTCTATTCCGCCTACTTCTTTTAATAGTTTTTTATTTTCTAATTCTTCTGTTACAGTAGTCATATCTATTGAAATATTTTTTTCTCTTAATGTTTTTATTGCTTCAAATATTTTAGAATGTGAATCTAGATAAAACAATTCTTTATTTAAAGATTCTAGTGCTTTTTGAACAGCATATTTTGATAAAAACATTGAACCTAATACTGATTTTTCTGCATCAATATTATGTGGCATTGTTTTTTCATTCATGGTATCACCTACTTCTTTATTTCAACTTTTATTTTTGCGATTACTTTTTTATGTAGTTCTATTTCTACTTCGTGAAATCCTATTGATTGCAATGGAAATTCTAAATGAATATCTTGTTTCTTAATATTATATCCAAGGCTTGATAATTTTTCTTTTATTTGTTTTACTGATATTGTTCCAAACATTTGGTCTTGATTACCAGTTTTAGCTTTGAATATAATTTTTTCTTTTTCTAATTTTTTCTTTAGGTCTTCCATATCTTTTATTAATAGGTTTTCTTCTAATGCTTTTTCAGCTTTTTCTTTTTTTAATCTATTAACACTTGTATTTGTTGCTTGTACTGCATAGTTGTTTTTGATTAGATAATTCATTCCATATCCATCTTTTACTTCTTTTATTTCTCCTTTTTTTCCTTGTCCTTTTACGTCACTCAAAAATATTACTTTCATTTAAATCACGTCCTTTAGTACCTTAATTAATTTTTTTTCTGCTTCACTTAATGTTTCGTCTTCTAATTGGCATGCGGCATCTGTTAAGTGTCCACCACCACCTAGTTCTCTCATATATAGTTCAACGTTTATATTTCCTAATGATCTTGCACTTATTCCTATTTTTTCATTTATTAATCTTCCTATTGTAAATGATGCTTCTACATTTTCAAATCTTAATAAGTCTTCTGACATAGTCGCTAAATAGGAAGGATTATATTTCTCTTTCTCTAATACACATATCATTTTATTATCTAACATATAACTATTTTCTATTTGTTTTGTTCTTTTGATGTATTCTTCTTTATTTTCTTTTAGTATATTTTGTTTAAGAATATTATCTGCTCCTAATGACATTAAAAAAGCTGATGAATTAAATGTTTCTTCTGTTGTTTTCATATTATATCTGTTCGTATCAATTTCAATTCCTGCAATCATTATAGTCGCAATTTCTTTATCAACTGTTTTTCCTTTATATCTCATATATTGTGTTATTATTTCTGTTGCAGATGATGCTTTTGGGTCGATATACTCTAATATGTTATTTATTTTTTCTTTTCCTATAATATGATGGTCTATTATTACTACATCTTTTATTTCTTCTAGTATTTCTTGTTTAACTTGTTTCGCATTTTCTCCAGGTTTAGAATTTATTTTTATATCGCCATTTAATATCTTGAATGTATAGAATTTTAACACATATACATTCAATCCATTCACGATTTGTTCAAATGCGTGGCCTATTTCGTGTAGAAGAATAGCTACAATTTCTCTATCGGAATAAATATTGCTTTTCAATATGCTCAAAGATAATATAAGATTAACACATGTTCCATCTTTCTTTTTGAATCTGTATCCGTCTTTAGATTCGACTATTTCATCAAAAC
>JAGKUT010000112.1 GCA_021152765.1 Actinomycetes bacterium | reverse complement strand
TCTTTATCAAACTCAGATTTATCTACAGATTTTCCGTTGATAAAATATGATTCTTTAGAAGAAGTAGTAGTAGATGGTTTCTCATCATGCTTAAACTGTGATACATAATTATCAAATTCTTCCTTGGTGGCAGGTTTGCCATTAACGGTAAATCCTTCTTCACAGTCATCACAACTGAACTCATCATCATCGCCAACAGTTACTTCATAAACTGTCTTTCCTTTGCAATAAGGAATAACTTTAGAAGAACAGTTATCTAATACATAAATTACAGGTGCGTCCTCTTCAATGTATCCATTTTCTCTTAACATAGGTTCGCACCAAACTTCATTTTCGTATAAAGAAATAACATATTCTGCGTCATAGTTCTCCCACAAATCATCGTGAATCTCAACGCTATGAATATCATATCCGAGACAAAGCAATTCTTTAATAATCTGTCTTGCTTCTTCATACTTAGCGATAATTACTACGTCTTCCTCATCATTGTAGTCTAATGCATCATAAGTATCGGCAACCATAATTCCATCAAAAATTGTAGTTAAATCCTTCTTTGAAACCTCAATATCAATATTTTCCTGTACCTTTGCGATTAATTCTGTTTTGTTCATTTTAATTTCTCCTTTAATTCCTTTAATTTTTATTATTTTCGGCAGTTATAGTATTTGCCGAATTATATACAAAAATAGGAGAGTAAAGCTATGCAATACTCTCCTCAACACATGTGTTATGTGGCTTCGTCAGCCAAAAATATTATAGCAGAACGGCTTGTAACCAGTACAAGACGTATCTCGCTGAGTGTCAATTCACTCTTTAATCTGCTACGTGGGTCTATCCCAAATACCATAGAGTCGCAAAACCCTATATAACTGTTAACCGAAGTTATTTTCCTTTATTAAATGGCAGTGGAATTCTGCTCTGTAATAACAATATTTTTGTATTCGTAACATAAAATAAGTTACAATAATAATTTTTATGTTATTAAGGTCTGGTTTTCTAGGAATCTGCTCCTGAAACTTAGCCTTGACAAGCCGAATGTCTGACCAGACCATATGAAATTAGTAATTAATCAACTTTTAATCTATGCTCACAAGTCAATCCTTTAATTTGGTCAAATTCAAATAGCGAAGCACCAGCATTAGATGTAGCAAGTAGACTTATTCCATATGGATCAACTCCGACCATTGAGCGAATAGAAATTGCTTCTGAGTTTATACCTGTTTCTTTTTCGACAATATGATGCACATGAGCACCAATAATATATGAAATAGGTGTTTGATATGCTCTTGAATAATCATCAAGTGCATCTCCAAGATTTCTAACTTCTCCATGTATTCCAAGAACTTGATATGTAGAAAACTGACCAAAATTTAATCCAGTAGGATTGCTAATAATCGTTACATTTGGATTATTTGCAAGTTCCTTTTCAATAGCAAGCATAATAACTTTACTCATATTTTCATCTACAAAAGAGTTTTTAGGAGCACCACAAAGGCGAAGTTGATTATGGTTACTATCCATTGTCATTTGAAATTTTACTCTTACATGTTTGCTTAATTCATTAAGCCAGTGTCCAAGAAAATCCCCATAACGAATAGCTGAATCAATAACCCCATATCTCAACTGCATTAACTGCGAATTAAGACGCAATAAACCTTGGATGCCATCACCTAGCTCCCAAACGCTAATTTCATTTATATGTTTTTCTTCTATAATTTCTACAATCTGATTAAATAAATCCCACATTCTCTTTTCAAAAATTTCAGGACTATATTCATTAATTACATTTCCAAAAAAATCTTTTATAGAAAATTCAATTCCGTAATGACAATCTGCCAAACAAACTAAATATGACTGATTACAATGTACTGGTTTGATGTATTCAGGCATTTCCAAAGATGGTAATGCAGCAACGGCATTTACTATCTTCTCTGTAATAAGTTCATCTCTGGCAAGTTCTCTTAGCCAACGATTCATTTCAATCTTTTCAGTCTGCAACTTATATCTTTCTTTCTGAATAGCATATTTTTCGTTGGAACAGCCAAAATCAACAGTAGTAGAAATATCATTATCTTTTGGTTCATTTACCCAACCAGCATCAATATACTCTTTTAATAGTAAATAACCTTTTCTGACGGTACAAACATTTTCTAAATATCCTTTATGTTCAAATCTAAAATCAGCGATATCTTGCCATGTAATATTGGGGTTATCTTTTTTATTTAATAAAAGGTCAAGTTGTTCTTTTAAAAAAGAATTTTTATCTATTTTTGTCACTCCTTTATTTATACAACGTTTTTATTTTCTTCAAATAAATAACTGCTTAATATATTATTAATATTATCAATTTCATCATATCTAATTTCTAATAAATTGATGTTATTTGAAATACAATATTTTCGTTTTATATCATCTCTTAATTGCCTTAATTTAAAGTCTGTTATACCACCCATATATTCTATAACTTGATAATGTTGTTTGCCTTGAAATTCTATTAGAGTATTGTACGAAGGTAAATAAAAGTCAAATCTTAATTTATTTATATAAACACAATCATCAAATGAATATTGAGGTATATAGTCAATATTATTTCTATCTAAAAAAATTGAAATCAATTCTTCACCTTTTGAAGTTTGACAAAATGGACATCTTTGACTTCTATATAAGAAATTTGTCGGAGTAGCGTTCCAACTGTTATTGCATAAATTATGTTTCATTAAGATATGTTTTTTATTACCTGTATATTTTCCAATAACTTCATATTCATTTCCAACAATATCAAATACTTCTTGTTTGTATTGTTCAGTTGACTTCAACATTAGTCCTGAGCAACCTCTACATTTTCTACCACTTATAATACTTGCAATATTAAATTTTGAAATCTTACCGCATATTAGACATTCACATTCAAGAATAGAAGCTGCATTCACATAATCATTTTTATTCAGCCATTTATAATTATTTGATTCCAAAATTTTTAGAATTTCTTTCTTAGTGAATTTTGTATAAAGTAATTGTTTATGTTCTTTTATACATTCTGGGCACATAACGGATTCGTTAGAAAAAATATTTGCTGGGATTGCATCAAATGTTACATTGTGTTTTTTGCATAATAATTTTATTGGCGTACTATTATTTACATAATCACCAATTACTTCAAAGTCAGGATTAATATTATAAATGCGTTCTTTAACTTCTTCTAAATGTAATCTTTTTGAATCAGAACTTCTTGTATATCTACACATTTTACATCCATTGCTTTTCTTAATATTGCTAATAGTATCTGATGAAATTTTTCCACAATAAGCACAAACATAAAACCATTTATATGTACCAGAAGTATTTTTTCCATCGACTGATAATATTAATATATTGTCACCATTATTATTAGTTATTACAGTGTTTGTATAATCTTTAAATCTTGGCATATCGTAACCTCTCTTTCGTAACAAAAAAACCTATTATTTATTTCTCCATTTTTGTAAATTAGTATCTAATAATTTATTTTTTGCAAATAGAAAAACAAGATAATTATTGTTCTTATTATCTTTATCAATTTTTAACACATTTGATCCATTTGAAATTAGAAAATTAGCAAGAGTAATACTTTTACAAATGAATAATTGTTTTTTTACATCTTGCCATTCAACAGTATCATCAGTCTGTTTTCTTTTAATAAGGTCTAACTGTTCTCTAAGAAATTCATTCTTATCTATTTTTGAACACTCCCCTCTTATTCATCATCTTCATCAGATGGTAATTCAACAGTAATCTTAAATCCTACCTGTTCAGTTCCTTCGGGCAGAGCATCAATTACCTGCTGAGTAATATTACCTGTCTCATCGACAAACTTCAAATCCTTTACAAAAATACCATCTAATTTAATACTTTTCTTTGCAGGAGTAATTTTCTCCTCTGATTCTGTAATTTTAATCATAAAATCTTCCTTTCATTCCTTATTTTCAACTAAAAATACACACTGCACGAAACAGTGTGTACGATTACTAAATAATTACACTTAAATCAGTTATAACGTCATCAATAACTTTATATTTTAAAAGTTCATCAGATGTTAAGTACCAATCCTTATTTTTATTTTTATTAAA
>JAGKUT010000111.1 GCA_021152765.1 Actinomycetes bacterium | reverse complement strand
TATCATTGGTTTACATTCTGTTTCATCATAGAAGTATTTTCCAACTTTATCTCTTATTTCTGTTTTTATTTTTGTAAAGTCTACATATTTTGGACCTATGTTACTTTCTATTATTCCAAGAGATATATTTTGTGCTTCTTTAATCAAATCAATGTTATCTTTTACGTATACAAATCCTCTTGTTAATATTTCCGGTCCTGCTAGTATTTCTTTTGATTGTTTATCAAGTGTTACTGTTACTATTACTATTCCATTTTCACTTAATGATTCTCTATCTTTTAATACTAGTTCTCCTATGTCTCCAACTGTTTTACCATCTATCAAAATATCTTCAACTTTTACAGTTTCATTTGTTTCTTTTAATTCACCATTTATAAATGTCGCAACTTGTCCATTTAATTTAAGGATTACATTTTCTTCATTCATTCCTACTTTTAATGCATTTTCTTTATTTGCGACTTGATGTCTATATTCTCCTATTACTGGGAAGTAATATTTTGGTTTCATTAATCCAAGCATTAGCATTAAGTCTTCACTTGATGCATGGTGTGATAGATATTTTTTATTTGGAAGTGTCACTATATTTGAACCAATTTTTGATAAGTCATCTAGTACTTTTGTTGAACTTTTTTCCATTCCATCATATACAGGGGACGCAAATATAACTGTATCTTTTTCTGATAGAGTTATAAATTTGTCATATCCTTTTATAATCCTTTTTATATTTGAGAATGGTTTTTCTCTTTCATCTGATATTATTACTACTACATTTGGATCTGTTACTTGATGTATATTTCCTAATCTTTTTTTATCAAAGTTCATATATCCTTTATCTATTGCGTTATAGATTAGATTTTCTAATGTTTTACCCATTATTACAATTTTTCTATTTGTTTTTGATACTTCATTGAATAGTTCTTGTATTCTATATAATTGTGCTTGAAAAATATTAAATAATATTCTTCCACTATTTGTATTTAATGTTTCTCTTATTACTGATGAGATTCTATGATTAGGTGATGTGAATCCTTGTTTATCTGCATATAATGATTCACTTAATAAACATAACACTCCTTGTTTTCCTACGTACGCAAGTTTTCCAATATCTGTTTCGTATGGTCCTCTCATTGTTGAGTCAAATACAAAGTTTCCTGTATAGAATATAGCTCCATCAGGTGTATATAGTACATATCCTAATGTATCTGGTACTGCATGTGTTAAAGATATTGGGAATACGCTATTTTTTCCGAAGTTTATTTTTTTATGTGGTTGTACCTCAAATAAATTATCCGTTTTAATATTATCTTCTTTAAATTGGTTTCTTATAACATCTAGTGTAAATGGGGAAGCATATATTTTTAAGTCTTTTATATCTAATAAAATATCAGATAGTGCTCCCATTTGTGCATCGTGCCCGTGTGTTATAAATACTCCTTTTATTCTTTTTTTATTTTCTTTTAAATAATCGTAGTTAGGTATTATGTAGTCAACTCCAAGCATTTTATCGTCTGCATATTTTAGTCCTGCATCAAATACAAATATGTCGTTATCTACTTCTACTACGTACATGTTTTTTCCGACTTCATTTAGTCCACCTAGACCAAATATTTTTATTTTGCTCATATTTCTCCTTTCTTTTTAATTAAAAAAGCCTAATTAATTATAGCACAAAATAATTAATTAGACAAAGTTTTTATCATTTTTTATATTTATATTGTTTTTGTTTTTTTATTTTCTTATTTATTTTCAACGTTTTTATTATGGTTAATTCTTTCACTTTATCGATGTTATGTTTTTTACCAATGAGACATATATTCTCACTAGTTATTTTATTTTTTACACTCATAGTTCCTGTTAACTTTGTATATTTTTCTATATCATTTATATGTTGATGCTCAAGTATACCTGAGTTTTGTGTCAATACAAGATACCCTTTTTCATATCCATCTTTGTCTAAATCACCTTCTAGATTAATTTTTAGTACTGTCCCGATTGCGATTGTGTCAGGTAAGATTGTATAATTTTTATTTATTATTTGTTCGAAGACATATTGTATTTCTCTCTCTTCATCCGAAAGTTGATTTTGCATTAATTTCACCTCCTATAATAATGGTGATATAAGTCTTAGAACAGCTTCAACTATTTTGATATTTAGTTTTCTTTTATTCCATACTTTTTCTTTTATTTCAACACAGTTATTTAATGTTTCTATAAAGTCATCTCTTATCTTTATTTCTTCTTTTGTATTATGAATCCATATTCCACATTCATAGTTTAGATAAAAACTTCTAAAGTCAAAGTTAGTTGTTCCTATTGTTGCGACATTATCGTCTGATACTACTATTTTTGAGTGTATAAATCCTGGTCTATATTCATATATTTTTACACCTGCTTTTAATAATAGATTATAAAATGATTTAGTACATGCATTTACTAGTTTTTTATCTGGAATTGATGGTGTGATTATTCTTACATCTATTCCTGCAAGACTCGCATTTATCAAAGCTTCTTCTGTTTCATTATCTAGTATTAAGTATGGTGTCATTATATATACATATTTTTTTGCATTATTTATTATATTTATATATGTATTTTTAGCAGGATTATATTTATTTTGTGGATTATCTGAGTATGGTATTATGTATCCGTTATTCTTTTTATTTTCTTCTACTTCTTCTATTAATTTTTTATATTTAACTGTTTCTTTAGAATTTATATTCCATTGTTTGAAGAATATTGCGATTAGATTTTTTATTCCTTCTCCTTCAATTCTAGCCACACAGTCTTTCCAATATCCTAATCTACTTTTTAAATTAATATATTCGTCTCCAATATTTATTCCACCTGTATATGCACATATTCCATCTACTACTATTATTTTTCTATGGTCTCTATAGTTTAAATATGATCTTAGAAATGGAGTTAGTGGATTGAATTTTATATATTTTATTTTTATATCTTCTAATTGTTGTTTTAGGTATTTTGGTTTTTTTAATAAACTTCCTAGTGAATCATATATTAGATATATATCTACTTTTTCTTTTCTTTTTTCTTTTAATATTTCATATATTTCATTCCACATTCTACTTTCTGAAATAATAAAGAATTCTATTAAGATGTATTTTTTGGCGTTTCTTAAGTCGTTTTTTAACTGTTCGTAGCATTCTTCTCCTGTTTTATAATATTTTATTTTTTCATTGTGATATATAGGGTAATTTGTTACATTATATAGGTATTGTGATTCTTTTTTTCTATTCTCATTTTTTATATTATCTATTATTTCTTGATTATCAGGTAGTGTTATATGTGATTGTTTTCTTTCTTTTTCTATTTTCTTTTTCATACTCTTTGGAGTTTTATTATTTCCCCATAGAAGGTACGCAACAAATCCTGTTATTGGCATAAACATTAAGAAAATTATCCATATAATTTTGTATGCTGGATTTTGTCTTTTATATATTATATATATTACTGATATAAATTTAATTACTTCAAATATTATTCTCGCATATTCTGATAGACCTGATGTAGCACCATATAGAAAGAAGAATATAATTATAAAGCGTTTAAAGAAAATAATGCAATTGCATATCAGAGAGCAAGGGCGAGCAT
>JAGKUT010000003.1 GCA_021152765.1 Actinomycetes bacterium | reverse complement strand
TTTATCTTTTGTTTCCAAGAAAATTATATCATATATTGATTGCTTAATCAATGTGGACAGGCTTTTTTCCGTCACCCTAAAGTGGTTGTGATATTTTATTCAAAATAAAAAGTTGGATATCACCAACTTCTCTTATCGCAATCTCTTAATCTTCCGAACTAATTAATAAATTGACTATCTAAGTTTTGTCAATATTAAATTTATATAAATATTATACCACGACAAAAATCACGAAAATAGGCATTTTTTAAATTTTTCGTGTATTATAGTAATATATGTGATAAAATGAATTTGTTAATTTATTTTGAATGTTGTATTATTTTTGCACATTGTATATAACATTCTTAATATTTTTGTTGAACATGCAGTTAGGCTTTCATAGTAATGTTTGCCTTCTGCTTTTTTTGTTAAATAATAATTATAAACTGGATGATTAGGACATTGATGACCTAATTTAACTACCATTTGGCTAATATTAAATAATATCCATCTTGCATATTTATTCCCTCGTTTAGAGATTGTTCCATGAACATTAATACTTTTTCCTGATTGTATAATTGTTGGATCTAAACCACAAAAAGCAATTAGTTGTTTATGATTATCAAATCTTGTAATATCTCCAAGTTCTCCAAGTAATTCAGTTGTTAATACTTCTCCAATACCATAAAATGAATTAATAATATCAAAGTAAGGTGACTTTTTTGCTGTTTCAATCATCTTGTTTTTTAACTCATTTATTGTCTTAGTGTTTTCTTGTAAAATACTTGCCATATCTGATAAATTTTTAACATCTGAATGTTCTTTATCTACTCCTGGATAAGAATTAAGAGAAATCTCTTTAATTTTATTTGCTAATCTTTTGTAATAATAATCATGTCTTGAATTAGTTTTATATAAGTTGTTATATAAAGCATCAATTCTTTTTTCTTTAACAATATAAGCATGAGGAAATGTTTTTATAAAATTTAAAGCTGTTTCTTCATAAATTCTACTGCCTTTGAATATTTCTTCAAACTCTGGAAAACAAATATTAATCAATCTCTTATATCTATTTTTACAACTAACATTTAACTGTGTTAGATAAAAATATTGTCTTGTCATTGCTTTTAAATTTGCATATAAATCTTTCTTTGATAAATCGTGATATTCTACTTCATTAACAAAAAATAACTTGGCTAATCTCATACAATCTTTAGTATCTGTTTTTGTTTTCCTTAAAGTATCATAATTATTTTTAGTAGTTAAACTATTTATTACTAAAGTATTAAACTCATTTTCTTTAAAATATCTTTCTACTGATAAATGATAGATTCCTGTTGATTCCATAAATATTGTTAAATCATCTAATTTAAAATTATTAATTTGATTTTTTAATTCATCAAAATCTTTTAAATTATGTTTAATTTCTTTTGGTTCAATTAATACTTCTCCATATTCTGTAGATAACATTACCATACTTTTTCCTTTAGCAATTTGCTGTTCTCACTTAAACTCTTGGTAAATAATTTAACACAAAAAAATAAGATATAAATATTAAATTATTTACATCTTAAAGTATACTTGTAATTTAGCGAATAGTAACTTAATTTTCTTTTTTATTAAACATATGGCGTACTTTATCTATTCGATTATTTGGTCTACGTGATTGAATAACTGGTTCACAAGTAGCAATTTGATAATCTTTAAATTCTGTCAAAAAAACTGCTTGCCCATTTGTATATAGAGTTAAAGTATTACGATATTCATTAATACAACGTACAGGAATATGTCCTGTAAAAATAACTTCATCATTTTTTGATTGACTTGTTTCAATTATTGCACAATGTTTTTGTGCATCATTATATGCACGAGAAAAGTATCCCTGTGGTGTAAAAAGTATAAACGAAAAATATGGCTCTAATAATTGCGTTCCCGCTTTTTTCAATGCTTGTTCAAGTACAATTGGGGCAAGAAAGCGAAAATCCGAGGGAGTACTAACAGGGCTATAATAAACACCATATTCAAAACATATTTTACAATCTGTTACTTTCCAACCATACAAACCTTGCTCCAGTCCATAATTAATACCTTCTCTTACTGCATTTTGGAAACTTTGATTTAAATAACCGAGTGAAACTTTGCTTTCGTACTGTATTCCACTGCCAATTGGAAGTGGAGTTATTGATAATCCAATTGATGCCCAAAATGGATTTGGTGGTACTTCAATATGAATAGTATAATCTGCCTTTTGTAATGGCTTTTCCAAATAAATTACGGTTGGATCTTCGATTCTTATGTTTATGTGATATTTTTCAATCAACAGAGAACAGATAACTTCTAACTGCACTGTTCCTAAAAAAGAAATGACGATTTCATGTGTTATCGTATCAACATAATAACGTAAAAGAGGATCAGTATCTGCAATTTCTGTAAGAGCATCCAATAATTTTTCTCTCTCTTCTATTTTTATCGGTTCAATTCTTGTTCGTAGTATTGGTACAGTCTTGTCATTCCATACATTGCATGGCAAAATCTTTTCATTTCCTATAATATCGTTCAATCTTAATGTATTGTTAGGTATAATAAAAATATCTCCAGAACAAACTATTTTTGTCTGTATCATTTCCCCATTTGAAGGAATATATATTTCTGTAAGTTTCACTTTCTTTTTCGATGGCAATATAATTGTATCTCGTAAGTGTAATGTTCCACTGTAAAGACGCAAATAAACTAATCTTTGCTTATGGTCTGTATATTCAATTTTAAAAACTCTTCCACATAGTTCTGAATCATTCTCATTCATTTCAGAACAAAAAAGATTTGAAATAGCTTCGATGAGTTGTTGAGTCCCTATATTATTTCTAGCACTTCCATGGTATATAGGAAACAACGAACCTTTTTTAACACACCTATATTCTTCATACGTTAATTCTTGTATAGTCAATTTTTCTCCTGCAATATATTTTTCTAAAAGTTTATCATTTTTGGAAATTACAGGATCCCAATCATCTAAATCAATAATATTTTTAATTGATATTTCTGGAGTTAATGTTACATTTTGCATAACAATAATATCATTTGAAAGTTTTTCTTTGATATTTTGATAAATATTATTTAAGTTAATTCCATACTGATCTATTTTATTTATAAAAATAATTGTTGGTATATTCATTTTTTGAAGTGCATGGAATAGTATTCTTGTTTGTGCTTGTACACCATCTTTAGCAGAAATTACTAAAATAGCTCCATCAAGAACAGATAAGGAACGATACACTTCTGTTATAAAATCTGTATGTCCAGGAGTATCTACAATATTGATTTTGTAGTCATTCCAATTAAAAGAAGTAACTGCTGCCTGAATTGTGATTCCACGCTGACGTTCTAAAAACATAGTATCTGTCCTTGTTGTTCCCTTATCTACACTGCCTAATTCTAAAATCGCTCCACTTGTATAAAGCAGACTTTCCGTTAAAGTTGTCTTTCCTGCATCTACATGAGCAAGAATACCAATGTTGATTATTTTCATTGAATTTCCCTCCCTACAAATTTATCTTTTAACTTAAAATCAATATTTACTAATTTTGTTCTTTTAAACTATTCTCAAAATCAATTATCCACTTTTCTAATGTTTCTACTAATGCTAATTGTTGTTTAAACATTTGTTTTCCAACATTAGGAATATGTTGTCTATGAGATTGTCTTTCATTTAGTAATTCTTTTAATTCTAATATCTTTGATTTTATATTAGAAACAAGAATCTTTTTTTGTTCATCATCTACTAAATCTAAATTCGTGATAATAATATTAAAATCCAAATATAGACTAACATCAGAATTTGAAATATCATTCATAAGTCTATTAAAATAATCATTACCTTTGTTAGTAATAGTATATATTGCTTTATCTGGCATATTTCCCTCTTTCTCTTTATGGCTAACAATATATTCTTTTGATTCCAATTGTAATACTTTCTTATAAATAGACTGTTCACTAATTTTTACCCATCTTGGTATATTACGATATTCTATATTTTTTTTAATATCATAAGCACTTTGTGATTTTTGTTTAATAAGTCCTAATAATACCAAATCTATATTTGACATAATCTCTACTTCTTACTTAATATAATCTGTAACGCCAAGTCTATTTCCAAATGGATCTTCAAACTCGACTGCATTACCAGTTCCAATTTTAAAAGGCTCACTCAAAAATTTTATACCATTATTCAACATTTCTTTATAGAAGATTGCAACATCTTCTACTTCAAACCATATTGTAGGCTTTAAATTCTCAAATTTATTTTTGTCTTTTAAAATTATTGCAGGTTCTTCATTTCCAATATTATAAGCAACCATTCCCTTATCAGAAAAATCAAATTTCTTTTTTAACCCCAATATTTCCTCATAATATCTTTTTGCTTCTTCCATATTATCTACAGGAAGAAAATAGTTGTCATAATTTTTCATATATTTAATTAAACTAAAAAAATACTAAATTTAATTAGTATTTTAGTTAATTTTATCTACTATTATTTTATTAATATATCCAGTATCATCATAATTTATTGATACTTCATAGTCGCCATCTAGTGAGTGTTTGATATTTATTATTTCTGCTTCATCTGTTGTTTCTATTCCATTAAATACAAGTGCTACTTTTCTATCGTTTGTTTTGTTACTTTGTATTATTTCGTCTAATGTACTTTTTAGAAAAAATGCATTCTTAGTTCCATTATCATTAATAAATTGAAAGTTGAATGAACTTTTATCTAGTTCTTCTTCCCATTTTTTATTTTCTTGGTCTATCTTTTCTTGTTGTTGTTTTGCCTCTTCCATTATTTTTTCTTGTTGTTGTTTTACTTGTTCTTGTATTTGTTTTTGCCTTTCTTCTACTGTTTTTCTATTTTTGCTAGTATTTATAAAGCTAAATATAAATGATAGCACAATAATAGTTATAAACAAAATAATAGGTATTAACATGAATTTTGATGCATGTTTTACTGTTCCTAATCCGTTGTTTAATACTTCTTTCATGTTATCATCAAGTTTTATATTTACGTTTAAATCCTCATTTAGTTTATACCTTGCCCCACAGTGGTTACATTTTGCATATTCTTTATTTTCTTCTACTTCTAGGTGTCCTCCACATGATGAACAGTTTAATTTTTCCATATTCATTCCTCCATAGTTTAATTTTATCATAAAACAGTTAAAAAGCACACTATTTTTTTAGTGTGCATAACTTTTTACTTTTTGTAAATATGTTCATAAGTATTGTTTTGAACATTATAAGTATTTTTTTATTTTATTGTATCTTGAATCATCTTCTAGATCTGTTTTAGAAAGTTGTTCAAAAAGTTTCTTTTGGTCTCTTGTAAGTTTTTTTGGTGTAGTAACATTTATTATTACATACATGTCACCTGTTCTATATGAATGAACGTCTTCTATTCCTTTTCCTTTTAATCTGTATTTATCTCCGGTTTCTGCTCCTTCTTTTATTGTTAGTCTTACACTACCATGTATTGTTGGAACATCTTTTTTGCAGCCAAGTGCGGCTTCTGACATTGTTATTGGAAGTTCTAGATAAATATCATTTCCGTCTCTTTCATATATTTCATGTTTTTCTACGTTAAATTCTAAGTAAATATCTCCATTTGGTCCACCGTTTGTTCCAGCTTCTCCTTTTCCTGACATTCTTAGTTGATTACCAGTGTCAACTCCTGCAGGTATTTTTACTTCAAGATCTTTGTTTGTTTTTATTTTTCCTGTTCCTCTACAGTGTGAACATTTTTCTTTGTATGTTTTTCCTTTTCCGTTACAGTCTGGACATGTTGTTCTTGACATAAATGTTCCAAACATTGTTCTTTGTTCTGCAGTTATTGTTCCACTTCCATGACATCTTGAGCATGTAGTTTCTCCTGTTCCACCTTTACCACTACAGTGTGAGCAATTTTCATTTACATCAAGATTTACAGTTTTTTTACATCCAAATACTGCTTCTTCGAATGTCAAATTAACTCTTACAAGTTTATCTCTTCCTTTAGTGGCTCTATTTGAGTTTCTTCCGCCAAATCCAAAGTTAAATCCACCTTCTCCGAATAGGTCTCCAAATATATCTGAGAAGTCAAATCCAGAGAAATCGAATCCTCCTCCACCATTCATTTGATCGAATGCGGCATGACCATATTGATCGTATTGACGTCTTTTCGACTCGTCTGATAATACAGCGTATGCTTCTTGTGCTTCTTTGAATTTTTCAGCTGCATCTGGTTCTTTTGATACGTCCGGATGATATTTCTTAGCAAGTTTTCTGAAGGCTGATTTTATTTCTGCATCTGATGCATTTTTATCAACTCCAAGAACCTCATAGTAATCTCTTTTTTCCATAATTCACCCACTTCTAACTATTGTATATTGTTTCAAATTCGTCTATTAATGAATCAAACATATTAAGTGCACTTTCTATTGTTTCTTTTTTCTTTACATCAACATTAGCGAGTAATAATTCGTTTGCTGGGTAGTCACTTCCTCCTGATTTTAGGAAGTTTTTGTAGTTTTCTACAGCATTTTCTTTATTGTTTAATATGTCATCTACTATTTTTGTTGCACATGATAGTCCTATTGCGTATTTATAAACATAGAAGTTATAGTAGAAATGTGGTATTCTTTCCCATTCATATTTTATTAAATCATCTAATACTAATGTGTCTCCAAAATATTTTTGATTTAGTTTGTAGTATTCATTTGAAATATTTTCGTATGTTAATACTTCATCATTTTCTACTTTTTTGTGCATTAATTGTTCGAACTCTGCAAACATTGTTTGACGATATATTGTTGATTTATATAATTCTAGTAATTGATTTAGTATAAATAGTTTTTCTTCTTTTTCTTTTGAATTTTTAAGCATATATTTTGCTAGTAATAATTCGTTTACTGTACTTGCTACTTCTGCTACAAAGATTTTATAGTTTGACTGTTGATATGGATTATTATGACATGAGTAATATGTATGCATTGAGTGTCCTAGTTCGTGTGCAAGTGTTGATACATCATGGTATGTTCCTTCGTAGTTTAATAGTACGAATGGATTTGTATCATAGAATCCACTACTATAAGCTCCTCCTCTTTTTCCTTTATTATTATATATATCTATCCATCTTTCATCAAAAGCTTTATTTAATATTTCTATGTAGTCTTCTCCTAATGGTTTTAAAGCATTTATTACTAATTCTTTTGCTTCTTCAAATTCATAGTGTTTATCAAACTTTGGTATCATATCTAAGTATACATCATATATATGATAGTCTTTTATACCTAGTATTTTTTTCTTTAGATTGAAGTATTTATATATTTTATCCATGTTATTACTTACTGTATCTATTAAGTTATTGTATACGCTTACATCTATATTATCACTATAAAGGGATGCTTCTATACTACTATTATAGTTTCTTATTTTGGCTTCTGCGACTAGTGCATCTATGTTTCCTTTGAATGTTTTTGTTATTGTATTTTTAAATTCTCCATATTTTGAGAAAAGGCGAGTAAATGCTTCTTTTCTCACATTTTTATCTGTATTTTTAATATATTTTGAATAATTGCTTTCTGTTAATTCTGTTTCTTTCCCATCTATAGTTATATTTCCAAATGTCATATCACTATCTGTTAAGGCATCATAACAGTCTTCTGGACTACCTAATACTTTTGAGAATGTAGATAAGATTTTTTCACTTTTTTCATCTAGTGTATGACTCTTATATCTATAAATACATTCAAGGTTAAATTCATATTCTAGTAGGCGTGGTTCTTCATTGTAGTATTCTTTTATTTTATCATATTCTACACTTAATAATTCTGGAGTTACAAAGCTTGTTAATTCTCCATATCTTTGTAATAAATTATCAACGCTTCCTTGTAATTCTTGATTTTTAGGATTTGTTGTCTCACTATCAAAATTTAGATGTGCATAATAGTATAGTTTATATAGTCTTCTTTCTAATGCATCTGATTCAGTTAAATATGTGTATAAGTTTTTTGAACTATTTACTATATTTCCTTTGTAGTTTGTTACTTTTTCTAGTTCTTCTTTTACATTTTTTAATTCTTTATTAAATTCTTCATCAGATTTATATATTGTTGTTAAATCCCATTTATACTTCTCTTCAATTTCATCTCTTGTTCTTTGTTTTTCCATTTTTTTCTCCTTTATCAATTACTATAATAAGGGGGTCTATTTAGACCCCTTTATATTATTTTTCTTCAAATTCTGCTTCTTGTACTCCATCATTTTTATCATCACTTGTTGATTCTGATTCTTGATTTGCTTGGTTAGCTTTAGCAGCTTCTTCATATACTTTTGTAGCGAATGCCATAGCTGTTTCTTGTAATTTTTCTTTCTTAGCTTTGATATCGTCTAAGTCATTTTTTTCTAATGCGTCTTTTAAGTCTTTGATTTCTGCTTCTGCTTTTTCTTTGTCGCTAGAGTCAATTTTGTCTCCTAAATCTTTGATTGATCTTTCAGTTTGGAATACTAATTGTTCTGCTTCGTTTTTTAAGTCAGCTTCTTCTTTTTTCTTTTCATCTGCTGCTCTATTTGCTTCTGCTTCTTTTACCATCTTATCAATTTCATCGTCTGATAAGTTTGTTGAAGAAGTGATTGTAATTGATTGTTCTTTCTTTGTTCCTAAGTCTTTTGCTTTAACGTTAACAATTCCGTTTGCGTCTATATCGAATGTTACTTCAATTTGTGGTACTCCTCTTGGTGCTGCTGGAATATTAGTTAATTGGAAATTACCTAGTGTTTTGTTATCTGCAGCCATACTTCTTTCACCTTGTAGAACGTGAATATCTACTGCTGGTTGATTATCTGCAGCTGTTGAGAATACTTGAGATTTACTTGTTGGAATTGTTGTATTTCTTGGGATTAATACAGTCATTACTCCACCTAATGTTTCAATTCCTAATGATAATGGTGTTACGTCTAGTAATACTACATCGTTTACTTCTCCTTGTAGTACTCCACCTTGGATAGCAGCACCCATTGCTACTACTTCGTCTGGGTTAACTCCTTTTGATGGTTCTTTTCCTAATTCTTCTTTGATTATTTCTTGAACTCTTGGAATTCTTGTAGATCCACCTACTAGTAATACTTTATCAATATCTGATTTAGAAAGTCCTGCATCTTTTAATGCTTTTCTTACTGGTTCAAGTGTTGAGTCTACTAAGTCTCTTGTTAATTCTTCAAATTTAGCTCTTGTAATATCCATTTCAAAGCTTATTGGAGCTCCATCTACTTGAGCTATGAATGGTAATGAAACTTGTGTTGTAGTCATATTACTTAAATCTTTTTTAGCTTGTTCTGCAGCTTCTTTTATACGTTGCATTGCCATTTTATCGTCTTTTAAATCAACTTTTTCTTGGTTCTTAATTGATTCTACTATGTAGTCAACTAATTTATTATCGAAGTCATCTCCACCTAATTTATTATTTCCTGATGTTGATAATACTTCAAATACTCCATCACCTAATTCAAGGATAGATACGTCGAATGTACCTCCACCTAAGTCATAAACTAATACTTTTTCATTTGTATCTTGTTTATCAAGTCCGTATGCTAAAGCAGCAGCTGTTGGTTCATTTATAATTCTTTCTACTTCTAATCCTGCAATTTTACCTGCATTCTTTGTTGCTTGTCTTTGTGAGTCATTGAAGTATGCTGGTACTGTAATAACTGCTTTTGTTACTTTTTCTCCTAAATAAGCTTCTGCTGTTTTCTTTAAGTCTCCAAGAATCATTGCTGATACTTCCTCTGGAGTATACTCTTTTCCATTTGCCTTTACTTTTTTATCTGTACCCATTAATCTTTTGATTGATGAGATTGTTTCTGGATTAATTACTGCTTGGTGTTTTGCTTTTGAACCTACAAGCATATCTCCATTTTTGAATGCTACTACTGATGGTGTTGTTCTTCCACCTTCTGCATTAGCGATTACTTTTGCTTCTCCACCTTCATATACTGATACACAACTATTTGTTGTTCCTAAGTCTATACCTATAATTTTACTCATAATTTATCACCTTTCCTTATTCACTAACTTTTACCATTGCTGGTCTAATAACTTTGTCTTTTAGTAAGTATCCTTTTTGTAATACTTCTATTACCATTTCTGGTTCTACACCATCTCTTTTTTCAGTCATTATTGCTTGATGGTATGTAGGATCGAATGGCTTATTTGCTCCATCTATGGCTTTTACTCCATATTTTTCTAATGTACTTATAAGATTACAGTAAATCATTTTAAATCCTGATAAGAATTTGGATACTTCATCTTCTAAGTTTTCATCATCCATGTTGATTGCTCTTTCAAAGTTATCAACTATTGGAAGTAATGATTTTGCTAAATCTTCATTTGAATACATAAGCATTCTAGAAGTTTCTTCTTCTTTTCTTTTTCTATAGTTTACTAGTTCTGCTTTTTCTCTTAAAAGTTTGTCTTCTAGTTCACTAATCATATTGTATGCTTCATTTAATTTATCTTCGTGTTTATCTTTTTTCTTTTTTTCTTTTTTTTCTTTTTTATCGTGGTTGCATTTTCCACCACAACCGCAGTTATCTTCTTCAGTGCAGTTACAGTCACTCTCACATGTACATTCTTCTGTGCAATTACAGTTTTCTCCGCATTCACAATTGTCTCCACATTCGCAGTTTTCTCCACATTCGCAGTTTTCTCCACATGTACATTTTTCTTCTTCACATTGGCATTTTTCTTTTTCCATGTTGCCTCCTTAATCTTTATCTATATTTTTCTTTATATAATCTAAAAGTGTTATTGCTCGATCGTATTCCATTCTTTTTGGTCCTATTAATGCAAGTGTTCCTTCTTCACCATTTATATTATATTTGGTTTTGATGATTGTTAAGTCATCATCAAATTCATTTTCACTACCAATATATATATTTATTCCATTATCTTCTTCTTTAATATTCTTTATTATTTCTTTGTCTTCAAATTTACTTATTATATCTCTTATTTTGTCTGTATTATTGAATTCTGGTTGCATTAATATGTTTTTTGTTCCATTCATTTTAAAACTATTATCGCTGAAGTCTGTAAATGCATTATAGAATGCATTATATAATACTTCGTGTTGTTTAACATACTGAGCAATAATTGGTTTTATTTCATATTCTAGTAAGCTACTTACTTCACTTATTGGAACACCAATTATTAGTTTATTGATTAAATCAACTGTTTGTTTAATTTCTGCTACTGATACTTTCTCTTCAAGTTTTACATTTTTATGTTCAACATGCCCTTTATCAGTTATTACTATTGCGATTAAGTTTGTTGAGTCTATTGGAACTACTTCTATTTTTGTTACTTTATTTTCTTTTGATGTTGACCCAAGTACTATAGCTGTATAGTTTGTCATTTCTGATATTATTTCCATACTCTTGCTTATTGCATCTGTTAGTACAAGTGATTTTGAATTAAATACTGTTTGTAATTCATTTAATTCTTCTTTGTCTATTTCTTTAGGCTTCATTATATTATCAACATAATATCTATAACCTTTTTCACTTGGTACACGTCCTGATGAAATATGGGTTTTTTCTAAAAGTCCTAAATCTTCTAGTTCACTCATTTCATTTCTTATTGTTGCACTTGAGCAATTTAATATCTCGCATAAAGATTTTGATCCTATTGGTCTAGCTGTTTTTATGTAATCTTCTATAATTAGTTTCAATAGTCTTTCTTGTCTTTCACTAATCATTACTTCACCTCTAGTTTAACACTTTGGCACTCTTCTTTTTTTAGTGCTAGTACCAGTATACTATTATATGTTAGCAATGTCAAGTTATGAGTGCTAATTTATAAATTTTCTTTTTTTACAACAAAAAATAGTTAGTTTTAGCTAGCTATCAATCTTATTTTTTTCTAATTCTTTTATTGAAATACAAGGTGTAGGTAAATCTTCTGGCATTGTTCCACCCATATCTTTTATCGCATTTCTTACTTTTTTTCCTATTTCGTAATGAACACTATTTGCGGTATATTCGTTATCCACTTTATCTCTTTTTAATTTATCTTCTGTCTGTGTAATTCTAAATAGATTTGCCCCTAATTCTAACTTCCCATATTATCTAATATATCTTCTCTATATTTTAGTTTTTTTCTTTTAAATATTTTATCTGCAGTTTCTCCATTGTATAATCCTTTGTATCCGGCGTTATGAAATTCTGCAAGATTTTTTACACCACTTGATACTGCTGTTCTATTTAGACTATAATTACCATCGCTTACTTTTTTTCTTGTATATAATCTTTTTTCATCTTCTGTTAGTTCTTTATATTCTTCTTCAACTAATTCCATTTTTCTTGTTTGTATCGCAAAATATGTTTGACCTAGAGCGACCATTTCATACTTTGGATTTGCATTTTGTACTATCAAGTAGCATGCATATCTACTTAATTTATAATCTATGATTGTTTTAGTTGTTGCGCCTGCTTTTACGATTTTGGTGTTTACACCAAAATGGGAACTAATATTATTATTACTTTGTACACAAGCAATTTGTGCTTTTTCTATTACACTATAAAAATATCTCCATTCCTTATATCCTAGTATTTTTTGTAATTCTCTTGCCTCCCAGTATTCTTGTCCTAATTCATCAATATGTTTAATACTTTCAAATATGTTTTCTGTATATTTTGTTATTTCATTCATGTCGTTTCCTCGCTTTCTATTTTTTAATATATTATTTTATTATAATACATTAGTTTATTTTATATTTATCTATCAAAACACCTCAATAATTATATACAACAAAAGTTATACAACTTCCTTAAATTTACAACAAAAAAAGAATAATTTTTACATTATTCTCTTCCTATTTATTATTATATTTAAAAGTATTCCTACAGTACTTCCACATGTATCGACTATTATATCTCTTATTTCACCTGATCTACCACTTACAAATATTTGATGTATTTCATCTGTTATTGCATAAGCCATACATATTAGTACTCCATAAATAATTATTTGTTTTATATTTAAGTTTTTTCCTATTAAAACTAATGATACTAATAGTCCTAGTACTAAATATATTGTGAAATGAGCTGCTTTTCTTACTATAAATGAATAGTTTTCTTTTATTTCTATTTTCTTTTCTTCTGTTATTTCTCCATGTTTTGCTTCATATATTTTAATTATTGTTTTTGTTATAAAACTATTGCTTAGTTGTTTTGAGTCTTGTGCTTTTTGATTAGATAGTAAGAATATTATTATCATCCATAATATTATTAAATATTTTAATATTTTCATTTACACTTTTCAACAAAAAAGAAAGATTTATCTTTCTAGTTTGTTACCTTTAGTTGTTCCTTTAGTAAATTTTCATATTTTTCTAATATTATGTAAATATTTCCACAACTCATGAAGCACATTACAGCATTTTTATATTTTAATAGTTTGTCTACTGTTTCTACTGATACTTTTTCTGCATTTGGTATTGCTTCTATTATTGTATCACTAGATACTCCTGGATAGTCTTCCTCACGTTCTCTATCTGAATATATATCCATTACAAATGTTTTATCTGCAATTTTTAATGCATCTATAAAGTCGTCCATTAGAGCTTCTGTTCTTGAGTATGTATTTGGTAAATGTATTGCGATTATTTTTTTATTTGGGTATTTTTGTCTTGCGGCTTCTAGTGTTACTTTTATTTCTGTTGGATGATGTGCATAATCGTCTATTACAACTATATCATCATATATTCTTTCTTTAAATCTACGTTTTGCTCCTTGGAATGTTTTCATATATTTTAATATATCTTCTTTATCTATTCCATAGTGATTGCATACAATTATAGCTGATAGAGCATTTAATATCATGTGACGCCCAAATAGTGGTATTTCAAAGTGTCCGTATAATTCATTATTCATAATTACATCAAATGAACTTCCAGTATCTGTTAGTTTTACATTTTTAGCTATAACATTATTATTCTCATTAAATCCATAGTATATAGTTTCTTTATCAAATTTAATATCTCTTATATTATTATCATCACCGCATGCTACTACAAGTTCAGATTTATTTCCGAAGATTTTAAAAGTTTCTTTTATTTCTTCTATTCCACCTGGATAGCATTCTGTATGATCTAGCTCTATGTTTGTTATTACTGCTATATGTGGATAATAAGCTAAGAAATGTTTATTATATTCATCACTTTCAATTACAAAAATTTTGTCATTTTTGTCAGCATGTCCAGTTCCATCTCCTACAAAGTATGAGCACCCTAATACATTTTTTATAATATGACTAATTAAAAGACTAGTTGTTGTTTTTCCATGTGTTCCACAAACTCCTACTGTTTCAAACATTTTTGTTACTTCTCCAACTACTTGATTATAGTCCATTATTTTTAGTCCTAATTCTTTTACTCTTTTTATTTCTGGATGATCTATAGAGAATGCTTTTGAGTATGTGACGATTGTAGATTCATCTATTTCGTGTGGTTCATAGAATATTTTTATATTTCTTTTGTTTAATCCTTCTTCTGTAAATTTATAGTGTCTTGAATCGTCATATCCTGTAACTTCATTTCCTAAGTCATGTAGGATATTCGCAAGTGTACTCATTCCTGAACCTTTTATTCCTATACAATAGTATTTCATTTTATCACCTTCTAAATTATTATATCATGATTTGTAATTATTTATAAAGAAAAAAACTGTTTTTACAGTTTAATTTTCTTCTAATTCTTCTTCTGTTACAATTGATAAATCTAATGTATCATCATCTACATCATCAAGTTCATCATCTAACGAATCTAATGAATCAATGTTTTCTTCTGTTTCTTCATCTTCTGTTTCTTCTTCGTCTTCTGAATCCTCTTCTGTTTCCATTTCTTCATCATCATCTATTTGTAATTCAACTTTATGTTTTTCCATTAAATCCCATTCAGCAGATTCTAACATATGGAATCTTTTATCTATTGTTAATGATGTATAATAATCACCTATTTTTTCCGAATATTCTTCTTCTGTTAGTTCTAACAATTCACAGATACTTTTGAATAATTCAGCTGTATTCATTGGTTTTTTATTTTCTTTTAATAGCATATAAGTTATGTCTGTATAACTCATTGCTTCTATTTCTGCTTTTGACATGTTTTTAAGTTTCATAAATTCCTCCTAAATAACGACTATTTAATTTTACCATGTTTATTTTATGTGTCAATAGTTTTTTGTTACATTATTGATGGAATGTCAATAACAAGTAGTTTTAGGCATTGTTTTATTAGTTTATTTGTAAGTGTCAATACGTATAACCAATCATTTTTATTCATTTCATCTTCCATATTCATTATATGGTTATTTTGATAGAAGATGTTTGCTGAAACACAAAGATTGTAAACATAATCTGCTATATAATGAGGCATTCTTTCTTTATATGCATAGTTTATTGCTTCACTATATTCTAATAGTTTTAGTCTTAAATCTCTATCAGGTTCATTATATATATTATTACTCAATTCTAAATTTTTATTTTGAGATTCTAATATTTTATTAATTCTTAAATATGTGTAAAGTATATATGGTCCAGTTTTACCTGTTACATCTGAGAATTTATTTAAATCAAATATATAATCCTTTGTTCTTGTATTTGATAAGTCTGCAAATTTAAGTATTGAGTTTACAATTTTATTTACATCTTCTTCTGACATATTTTTATTGTCTTCTTTTTTTGAAATAAATATTTCTTTTGCTTCATTAAATAAGTTTTCTAATTTTGGAGTATTACCACTTCTTGTTTTATATGGTTTTCCATCTTCTCCATTTACAGTTCCATATCCTAAGAATTCTAATTTAGACTTAGGCATTATATTAGCTTTTTCACTAGTTCTGAAAACTTGTGTAAAGTGAAGTTCTTGTCTGTTATCTACTACATATAAAATATGATCTGGGTTAAAGTCTTTTTTTCTTTGTAATATTGTTGATAAGTCTGTTGATGCATATAGATAAGCTCCATTACTCTTTTTAAATAATAGTGGTGGAATTTCTTTTGTATCAGATTCTTCCTTTACATTTACTACTAGTGCGCCTTCTGATTCTTCTACTAGATTTTTTTGTTTTAATATTTCTTCTGTTTCTTCTAGATAGTCATATGCGTCTGATTCTCCATACCAGTAATCAAATGATACATCTAAAAAGTCATAGTTTTTCTTTATATCTTGTTTAGATACTTCTAATATTTTTTTCCATAGTTTTCTGTATTCTTCGTTTCCATCTTGTAATTGTTTTGTGATATCAGCGCATTCATTTTTAATATCTTCATTTTCTTTACATATTGCGTTCATTTCTGGATAGATTTTATCTAAGTATTTGATATCTATATCATCAATACTTAATTTATCTCTTAATACTCCGTATATTACTTCACCAATTTGTAATCCAAAATCTCCAAGGTGTACATCACTTATTGTTTTATGCCCCATATAGTTTATTATTCTTTTTATCGATTCACCAACTATAGCTGTTCTCATATGTCCTACGTGTAGAGGTTTTGCGACATTAGGTCCACCATAGTCTATTACATATGTTTCTTTTGGTTCCTGATTTAGTAAACTTTTTTCATCTTCTTTAATTATTTTTAAATATTTATTAATTAAATCATTGCTTACTTTTATATTTATGAATCCAGGTCTACAAAATGTAATCTCTTTAAAATATGTATTAAAGTCTTCGTATTCGTTTATTGTTTTAACTATATTTTCTCCTATTTCAACTGGATTTTTATGATTCTCTTTAGCTAGTTTAAAGATATCATTGCATTGAAAATCACATAAGTCGGGTCTATTTGATTTAGATACTGTTACTTCTTCTATTTCATATCCTAAATTATTTATTATCTTTTTTAATATTTCGCTTATATCCTTTTTCATATTTACCTCCAATTTATTTTATATTCAAATATGTCTTTCGTGTCTATCATTTCATATTTAATATTAATTCTATTTTGTTCTATTTGTTTATCAATTATTCTTATTCTTATGTCTAAGTATTCTGTTTTAATTATTTCATTTTTGA
>JAGKUT010000110.1 GCA_021152765.1 Actinomycetes bacterium | reverse complement strand
GATATACAACTGGCATCATATAAAGGTGCATCTAATATGAATCCGCTGTTGATGATTAAAGCTTTACCGGAGTCTTTTAAACAATGCTATTTACAATTTGGAGGTTTTATATGGAAGCAAAAAGCTTTATCTAATCTTGAATTTATAGATGTTGTTTTTGAAAATTGTGATTTATCTAATAAGAAGTTTAATAATACTTTAATTCAAAGAGTTAAGTTTGTTAACTGCAAAATGATTGGGGTTAGTTTTATTGGTTCAAGTATTCAGGATGTCGTTTTTGAATCCTGTGTTTCAAAGTATATAAATTTTTCTTCTGCGAAAATTAATAAGATGATGGTTAGTGATAGTGATTTTTCTGAAATGTATTTCCAAGAGACATTTATTAAAGAATTGGAATTAAATGATGTTGATTTAAGTGGTTCTGAGATATCTAAGACTTATTTAAGGGGCGTAGATGTTTCTACTTGTAAGATTGAAGGTTTAGTTATTGATTTTGAATCATTACAAGGTCTTGTTATTGATAGGTTTCAATCTATTGATTTAGTTGGGTTATTAGGTGTGAATATTAAAGATTAGTTATATATTTATTAAAGTTATGTTATAATTAGTGTGGAGGATTAAATAATGAAAAAGATATTTGGTGGTATTAATTTGACATGGCCTAAGGTAATTGTTATGGGAATTATTATGGGTGTTTATACAGCAATAATGGCAATGGTAAGTTGTTTTCATGATACATCTTTTAGTGATTTGACTGTTACTTTTGAGGTTTGGATATTCTTTGGAATATTTATAATTATTAATAGTAAGAGTGCGAAAGATTCCGCATTAAAGTGTTTTATATTCTTTTTAATAAGTCAGCCATTGGTATATTTGATACAAGATTTTGTGAATCATAGTAGTTTATTTAATACTTATTATAGATATTGGTTTATGTGGACTATTGCTTGTATACCTATGGGGTTTGTTGGTTATTATATGAAGAAGGATAAATGGTATGGATTATTTATTTTAGTTCCAATATTATTATTGTTAAGTGGGGAGTATAGTACGTATTTATCTGAAACAATGTTTTCTTTTCCAAGACATTTATTAACTACTATTTTTTGTATAATTACGTTAATAATTTATCCATTAGTAATATTTAAAAATAAGAGGATTAAAATTGTTGGAGTTTCAATAAGTAGTTTATTAATAGTTATTATGTCTGTTTTATGTATATTAAAGCCACCTATATATTCAACTGATATATTAACAAGTGGAGAATCGTATAAGTTTGATGATGCATATAATGTGTATTTAAAGGATAATAAATATGGTGATTTAAGTATAGTGTACGAAGACTCTATTGAAACTTGGCTTGTTCATGCAGATTTTAAGAAATCGGGTAAAACTGAATTTGTATTAGAATCACCTAATGGTGAGGAAAAGGTATTTGATTTATCAATAAGAAGAGATACTTATACTGTGTTGGAAAAGTAGGAAGAATTAATTAGAATGATTGTTTCCTTTTGATTTTATGAGGTGGTAGTAATGGATAATACTGGATTAAAGAGAGGTTATTTAGAATTACAAGATTATAGAGAGGATTATCCTTGTATTTATGAAGCAGAAAAAGAAAAATTATTAGAACTATATAAATATAGGATTAAATTTATTGATCATGTTGGGAGTACGAGTATAAAAGGTATTAAATCTAAACCTATTATTGATATTAATATTCAAACAGATGATTTGAATGATTTTATAAAATATACGGAATCTTTTATTGAAGGAGATATTTATACTGTAAAAAAAGAACCTACTTTAGGTGGAGATTACTTGATTAGAAAAGAAGAAGATGGAAAAGTAAAGGCTTATATACATGTTTATCAGACAGGTGATATGAATTGTATAACTTCTATTATGTTTAGGGATTATATGAATTCACATGTTGATGAAGCTAGGAGATATGAAACATTAAAAATGGAATTATATGATAAGTATAGGGATAATAGAAAAGAATATACTTTTGGTAAGGATAAGTATATTAAAAGTGTAATAGCATTGGCTATGGAAGAAAAAAATAAATTAATAAAATATAAATGATATAAATTTAGACAGATTATAGAAAATCTGCCTTTTTTATGCTATAATTTTAATGATTTAAACGTGAGAAAGTGATTTCTATGAATGAAAATAAAACTAATATAAACTGGTTGAGAACGATTTATAGTAACTTCATAGAAACTCCTTTATTTACAAGTGTTTACGAGTGTTTAGATTTTACACGATTTTGATAAAAAAATAGCAAAAGTTAGTTAAAATATTCAAAAATGTCTAAAAATGACATTTTTTTATTAGGAATTGAAGGGTTGGTAACGTCGTTGACACCATAAAAAAATATTTTTATTATAAATAATAAAAGGAAAAATAAAAAATATATAGTATAATATTAATAGAAGATATTTTTTGTTAAGGGGGTATTTTAATGAAAGAAATTGCAAGTAGTTATACAGATAAAACTTTTGATAGTATTAAGCAAATTGATGAATACGGTAATGAGTATTGGTATGCTAGGGATCTTTCAAAAATTTTAGAATATAGAGATTGGAGAAATTTTTTAAAGGTTTTGAACAAAGCAAAAGAGGCGTGTGAAAACTCTGGATTTGATGTTGATGAACAACTTGTTGAGGTCAACAAGTTGTCAAAAAGAAACAATAATGCTACTGTTAATATTCAAGATTTCAAACTTACAAGATATATGTGTTATTTAATTGTTCAGAATGCTGATCCAAGTAAAGAAGTTGTTGCTTTAGGACAAACATATTTTGCCATTCAAACGAGAAAACAAGAAATAACTGAGCAAGAATATGATTCATTGTCAGATGATGAAAAAAGATTTTATCAAAGGAAATTAACAAAACAAGGTAATTATACTCTACAAAAAGTTGCTTCATCTGCTGGTGTTAAAAATATGGCTGAGTTTCACAATGCAGGATATAAAGGTTTATATAATGGTGAAACTGCAGATGATATTTTTAAAAGAAAAAAATTACGTTATAGAGAAGATATTTTAGATAATATGAATGAAGATGAATTAGTAGCAAATTTATTTAGAATTAATCAGACTAAGCAAAGATTAATCAAAGATAATGTACAAGGCGAAAAAGAAGCAAAAGATGTACATTATGAAGTTGGCAAGAAGGTAAGACGTGCAATTGCCGATATTGGTGGAATGATGCCAGAAGAAATGCCAACACCAAAGAAAAGTTTAAAAGAACTTGAAAGAGAAAAGAAACAGTTAGAAAATAAAGAACAAAAAACACTTCAAGGTATATGATAGTGTGATATAATATAAACCAAGGAGAAATTGTATGGTGGTAATAAAAAGAAAAATTTTAGGAAGAGAAAAAGATAGCACAGGTGTCCTAATAAAAGGAGCAAAAGTTATTCCAGCTACTCAAGCAATAATAGATGCAGCTAATAGAGAATTAAGAAAAAAATGTGCAATTCAAAGAGAAAATGATGCAGAAGCTGCAATAGTTGCAGGACAAATGTGGGCGGGGTCATCTTTTTATGAACCTGAAGGTTGTTATTTTGAGAAACAGCCAGAAGAACAAATTATATATGGTGGGCCAGTAAAAACATTAAAACATAAATAAGAAT
>JAGKUT010000109.1 GCA_021152765.1 Actinomycetes bacterium | reverse complement strand
TTCCCTCGCACACAAAAGTTATTTTATTTTCTTTTGCAATTTCATTTAACCCTATATTAATTAATCAATTTCATTCTTATTATATTGATGGTATAGTTTCTAACTCATTATTTATATTTATTTTATCTATTATAAATTTTATAATTGATGATTTTAGTGCAAATGATAAGGTAAATATATTTATATTTGTTACTAGTTCTATTGTGGCTATTAATTCTAAGTTTACCGCACTGTTGATTTGGGGATTGTTTTTAGCAGTATTAGGATGTTATGTGTTATTTATTAATTTAAAAAATAGAAAATTTGATGAAATAAAAAAATTGATTTTAATTGCTTTTTGTACTGGAGTATTTTCAGTTGTCGTTGTTGGTTCTTCATCTTATATGAAAAATCTTGTTAAACATCATAATCCATTTTATCCTTTAATGGGGTCTGGTGCTGTTGATATTGAAACAGGAAATGAACCTGAAAAATTTAAAAATTTTAATCATGTACAGAAATGGTTATATGGAACTTTCTCTGAAACATATACTTGGTATGATAAAGATCCTAAATTAAAAATTCCGTTTACTGTTTCTCAGAGTGAATTATATTCGATAGAATTTCCTGATATAAGAATAGGTGGATTAGGCGTATGGTATAGTGGATTATTATGTATTTCACTTCCTATTATTTTGATTGGTATATTTATGAATATAAGGAAGAATAAGGTTTTAAATATTGTATGTATCTTATTGTTATGTGCTGTTATTTTGCCTATTCCTATTTTACCTATTGTATGGCAAGCAAGGTATTATCCTCAATTATATTTAATACCTTTTATAGCAAGTTTATACGCATTTTCTTTTGATAAAAGAGTGTTCAAATTATATGGATATATTATTGTAATTTGTGCATGTGTAAATGGTTTATTTATGGTTCCTCAAGCGAAAGATAAGTATAATCGTTCAAAAGATGTTAATAATCAATTGACAGAACTTGCAGAAAAGTCATTGACTGATAAGATAATTATTTCACAGGATAATTATACTTTTTATGGTACTTATTATAATTATATTGATAAAAATATTAAATATGAATATTCAAAAACTAGACTTAAAGATGGTGTATCGTTTTATTATGGTGCAATGTATAAAATAGTAGATAGTGAAGGTGAAAAGTAATATGAAAGTTTTGATTATAATAAATTATTATGCTCCTTATATAAGTGGATTGACTGAGACGGCTAGGGTTTTAGCTGAATCTTTGGCAAAGGAAAAGAATAATAAGGTTACTGTCTTGTGTTCTAATCATGAAAAACTTCCTGAGAATGAAGTTATAAATGGTGTTAATGTTGTTAGAGCTCCTATTATGTTTAAAATTAGTAAAGGTACTGTTAGTCCTGCTTTCATACGTATGGCAAAAAAGATGTCAAAGGATTATGATGTTGTAAATATTATTGCACCTATGCTTGAATCTGGATTACTTTTAAAGAAACTTGATAAGAAAAAGACAGTTGTTTCATATCATTGTGATGTTAATTTGCCTTCTTCTTTACTTAATAATTTTATTGTAAGAACAATGGATTTTTCTCATAGAGTTGCTATGAAAAATTGCAGAAGTATAACTGTAACGACAAAAGATTACGCTAAAAGTTCAAGAGTAGCTAAAGATTTTCTTGATAAATGTGTTGAGATAGCACCTAATTTTAAAGAAAAGGATTATGTTGAGGTTGAACAAATAAAGAATTCTATTGGTTTTTGTGGAAGAATTGTGGAAGAAAAAGGAATTGACGTATTATTAAAAGCTTATAAAATTGTTAAGCAACAAATTCCTGATGCGTCTTTGAGAATTGCTGGAAATTATAAATCTGTTGCTGGTGGAAGTGTTTATCCTCAACTTGTTGATTATATTGAAAAGGAAAAAATTGATGGTGTTACTTTTTTAGGCAAGGTGCCTGAGGAAGATTTGGCTAAATTTTATTCAGAACTTGGAGTATTTGTTTTACCAAGTGTAAATTCTTTAGAAGCTTTTGGTATGGTTCAGTTAGAAGCAATGTTTTGTGGTGTTCCTGTTGTTGCTTCAGACTTACCTGGAGTTAGAACAATTGTACAAAATACGAAGATGGGTCTTATTTCAAAAATTTCAGATGAAAAAGATTTAGCAAAGAAAATAATACAAGTTTTAAAGAATCGAAATAAGTATGTTGTAAAAAGAGATAAGTTATTGAAGATATATTCTAATGATGTACTTGTAAAAAAATATAAAAAATTATATGAGGAAATTTGTAATGAAAAAAATATTTAGTAAATATGAATCTTTGATTAAATATGGTTTTTTTGGAGTTATTACTGTCGGAATAAACTTATTATTGTATAAGATTTTTTTAGAGTTTAAGATGCATTATATAATTGCTTCCTTGGCATCTTATATTATTGCTTCGTTAGTTTCTTATTATTTTAATTTGTTTTTTGTTTTTAATCAAAGGATAAGTAAATTTAAAGAAGAAATCGTAAGATTATTTAAATATTTTAGTGTTCGTATTGGCTCAGTTTTTATTGATACTTTTTTGTTGTATATTTCTGTTGATATACTGAAGGGTGATAAATTTATATCTAAAATATTTATTTCTTTTATAGTTATTCTTGCTACGTATTTTTTTAATAAACGTATATTGAAGAAAGGTGATGTATAATGAAAAATGTAGCTGTTATTATGGCTGGTGGAAAAGGCGAAAGATTTTGGCCTATGAGTACTAAGGATAAACCTAAACAATTTTTAAATTTAGTAGATTCTGAGCGTTCTATGTTGCAATTGACTGTTGACAGAGTTTTGCCATTAGTTGATATTGAAGATATTTATATTGTTACAAATATTGGTTATAAGGATCTAATTTTTGAACAATTACCTAATATTAATTCTAAAAATGTTTTATTTGAACCGATTGGCAAGAATACTGCTCCCTGTATTGGTTTTGCAACTGCCGTTATAAAGAAAAGATATGGTAATGCTAATATAATTGTTTTATCATCTGATAGTATGATTACAAATAATAAATTGTTCTTAGAAAATTTGAGAACTGCTTTATTATGTTGTAATAATAAAAATATTGTTACATTAGGAATTGTTCCATCACGTGTTGAGACAGGATATGGTTATATTAAACTTGGTGATAAATTAGAACAAGATAATGTTTATGTTGTTGACAAATTTGTTGAGAAACCTTCATATGATTTGGCAAAACAATATTATGAATCTCAGATGTTTTTGTGGAATAGTGGTATGTTTGTATGGGAAAATGAAACTATGTATGGTCAATTAAAAAATAATTTACCAAGTATATCTAACGGAGTGGATTCAATAATGAAATCTGTTGATACAAATAATTTTGATAGAACTGTTTCGGATGCATTTGATTCCTTTGAGTCAATATCTATAGATTATGGCGTTTTAGAACATTGTAATGATATTCTTGTAGTTCCTTGTAATTGTGGTTGGGATGATGTTGGTAGTTGGCTTGCAGTTGAACGATTAAGAAATAAGGATATCAATAGTAATGTATCTGAAGGGAATGTCTTTTTATTAGATTCGTGTAATAATGTTGTTATAAATGATGATGATAAGCTTTTGATTTCTACTTTAGGTTTGGAAAATTATGTTGTTGTTAAAAACAAAGGTGTTATTTTAATAATGAATAAAGAT
>JAGKUT010000108.1 GCA_021152765.1 Actinomycetes bacterium | reverse complement strand
GGTGATATATATGGGTTATATAAATGTTATTAAGTATGCGGCTCTATTTTTTCCTATATTGTGCTTGTTATTATCTTTACCTTTTTTAATTCATCATTATAGGAAATATGGTTCTATTACTTTTTCTAGATTTTTACTTGTATTTTCTTTTTTCTTTTATGTTTTATGTATGTATTTTTTGGTTGTAATGCCTTTACCAACTAGAGCGGAAGTATTAAATTATAATGGTCTTAGGTATAATTTGAAGCCTTTCTTTGTTATTCCTGAAATGTTTATGCCTGGTAATTTTGATATTTTTAAACCTGATACTTATTATTTAATATTTAATCAAAGTTATTTTGAACCTTTGTTTAATATATTAATGACAATTCCATTTGGTATATATTTACGTTATTATTTTAAATGTGATTTTTTTAAAACCCTAATGTTATCATTTTTACTTTCTTTATTCTTTGAATTAACGCAGTTGTCTGGATTATATTTTTTATATCCAAGACCATATAGATTATGTGATGTTAATGATTTGATTAATAATACTACTGGAGGGGTTATTGGCTTTTTAATTGCGCCTTTGTTTTCTTCTTTTTTGCCTAGTAGAGAGTCAATTGATGACAAGTCTTATTTAAAAGGACGTACTGTTAGTGTTTTAAGAAAAGGTGTTTCATTGGTAATTGATTATTTCTTTATTATTTTTATTTGTATATTATCTATAATGTTATTTCATCCTCATAATATAGAATATATCTATATCGGATTATCTTTAATTGTATTTGGATTCTTGCCTTATTTTTCTTCTGGATATACTTTTGGAAAATGGTTAATGAGGTATAGGCTAGTTGGTAGTAAAATAGATGGTTCTATTCCTTTATATAAGCATTTAATTAAGTGGATTGTTTTGCATCTTTTTATTTTGAATGGGTGGTTTGTATCTGTTTATATATGTGACTATTTTAGAGTTGATTATGTATTTTGTTTTATTGTTTATTTTTGTATATTGGGATTATTTTTATTATATTGTTTATTTTGTTTAATACTTGGAAGAGATATTTTTATTAATAATATGTTAGGTATTTCAAGTGACAGTTTTATTGATATTGATGGTGATAGTGATGCGATTTAAAAAAGTATATATTGAAATAACTAATGGGTGCAATTTAAATTGTGAGTTTTGTATAGGCAATAAGAGGAAGATTAAGTTTATGTCTTTTTCTGAATTTAAGGATATTTTATTTAAAATTAAGCCTTATACTAATTATTTATATTTTCATGTATTAGGTGAGCCTTTACTTCATCCTGATATTGTTAAATTTATTAAATATGCGCATGATTATGGGTTTAATATTAATATTACTACTAATGGTTATCTTATTGATAAATTAAAGGGTATTGATTTTATAAGACAGATTAATATTTCTATTCATAGTTTTAATTCTAAATATGGTGTTTCTTTTAATGATTATATCAATAATGTTTTTGATGTTATTGATAGTATACCTAACACTTATGTTTCTTTACGTTTATGGGTAGGGGAGAATAAGGGTTATTTAAAGGCTATTTTAGAGCATTATGGTATTTCTAATATTCCTGGTAATTTTGATGGATTTAAAGTGCGTGATAGGGTTTATTTGAGTAAATTTCATGAGTTTGTTTGGCCTTCTTTTAATAATAATTATTATAGCGAAGAGGGTAGCTGTTATGGATTAATTGACCATATTGGAATTTTATCTGATGGGAGTATTGTTCCATGTTGTTTAGACAGTAATGGGTCTATATGCTTAGGTAATATTTTTAGTGATTCTTTAGAGAATATTCTTTCTTCTGATAGGGTTAAAAAAATTATTGATGGTTTTAAAAGACATTATAAGTGTGAAGATTTTTGTAGGCATTGCAAATTCTTAGAAAAATAAAAAGAAGACTTAGTCTTCTTTTAAAATTGAATCTATATCTTTTTCTTTAATATATTTATATTTTGCCATTGCTTCTAAGACTTGTTTTTGTCTTTTTATTGCTAAATCTTTATGTTCTGTAAGTGAGTATGCTGAAGGTGCATTTGGTAATCCTGCTATTATACTTGCTTCGCTAATTGTTAGCTCGTTTGGCGTTTTATTAAAGTATCCTAATGATGCATTACCTATACCGTAGTATCCATTTCCATAATATATTGTATTTAAATATAGTTCTAGTATTTCGTCTTTTGTTAAGTTTTCTTCTAGGTATGATACTATAAATATTTCAGCAAATTTTCTTGAGAATTGTTTTTCTTGGGAGAAATACATGTTTTTTGCTAATTGTTGTGTTATTGAACTTCCTCCGGTAACTAGTTCTTTTTGCTTTAAGTTTGTGAATAGTGCTTTTGTTGTTGATATTAAGTCTATTCCTTTGTGTTCATAGAATCTATGATCTTCTACTGCGATTACAGCGTTTATTATATCCTTTGATATATTATCTAGTGTTGTATAGTTTTCTTGTTTTTTTATTTCATTTATTTTTTCATTTATTGACGTTTTATTTATTGCTTCTTTATACATTTTGTAGCCTTTATATCCTATAAATGTTATTACTATCAATATTATTAAAAATACAAGAGAAAATATTTTTTTAAAAAACTTCATATTTACCTCCACTAATTTATTATAAACTATTTTAATTTTTTTATCAACTTCTTTTCTTTTTTTAATTTGTGTTATATAATGTATTTGGAGGTATATTATGTCAAAGAGTGAAAAAACTTCTAAAAAAGTAACTGGAAAAGCTAAGAAACATTTAGGTGGTTTTAAATAGTTTATTTCTAAGGGTAATGTTATTGATTTAGCAGTTGGTGTTATTATCGGTGGTGCTTTTGGTAAAATTGTTTCATCAATTGTTAATGATATTTTAATGCCACTTTTAGGAATTGTTCTTGGAGGTATTGATTTTACTTCTTTATCTGTTAAAATTGGTGATGCAGTTATTACTTACGGTAATTTTATTTAAAATGTAATTGATTTTTTAATTATTGCTTTATGTGTTTATATATTAATTTCAATCATTAATAAGATTACTAGTAAGATTAAGAAAGAAGAAGAGAAAAAAGAAGAGGCTAAAAAGTCTGAAGAAGTTGCTTTATTAGAAGAAATTAGAGATTTATTAAAAAAGAATAAGTAATCTTATTCTTTTTTCTATCTTAAAAATATAGTTAGTGCTGTTGAAACAAGCATTACAAATAGCATTAAATATACCATAAATTTTTGTACTTTTGGATTCATTAGTGTCACCTCATATATTATTATAATATAATTTTTTTTATTTTGGAATATTTATTTTATTTTTTAATATTATTTATTAGGTGATAATAGTGGACAAGTTGATAAATTTATTTCATATTAACAAGAAATTTTTTGTGTTTTTATTGGGTATTGTTTTTATAGGTGTAATATTTGGGAGTATTTTGCCTATTTTTTTGAATGTTGATGATAAAAAGTTAGTTAGTGAATATTTAATTGGTTTTATTTCTGATATAAAGGATGGGTTTAATTCTCTTATTTTTTTAAAAAATGGTCTTATTAGTGATGGTTTGTTTTTAATTTTAATATGGGTTTTAGGAATTAGTATTATTGGGATTCCTGTTGTATTGTTTTTATTTTTTTATAAGTGTTTTATATTTGGATTTTCTATAAGTTCTATTATTATTAATTATGGCTTTAAGGGTATATT
>JAGKUT010000107.1 GCA_021152765.1 Actinomycetes bacterium | reverse complement strand
TAATTCATATTATCATGACCATGATAAACTACCTCATGACAAAACTTATCAACTATACCTATGATAATATGAACCTTTTCATTAATATTAACAATATTAAAACCATTCTTTTTCAAAGAAGAAACAATTCTATTAGTAATAACAAGTTCTCCCTCAGAAAAAATATCACGAATATCAGGATCAATATGACTCATAGACATCAATTCTTCATGAGCTCTATAAGATATTTTATGAGCATCAATAAAACTATCAATTATATCACTTAAAACACTTTCTAAATTAGTAACACTAATACTACTTTCAAAAGTATCTAGCATAGGAAACATAATACTATTAAAATAATTTTTTATACCAGCAATAAAAATATCTCTCTTATCATTAAAATACTGATAAATTATTCCAGTTGAAACAGATGCGTACTTAGCAATATCAATACAATTAACATTATGATACCCTTTCTCACACATGAGTTCAAAACCCTTTTCAATAATTCTTTCCTTTTTAATAATCGCACTTTCTCTAATTGGCTCTCTAATATCACCCATAAAATCACCTAACTAAATTATAACACAAATTATAAATAATTACTCATTTCCTTTTAAACTAGTAACCATATCAATCTTTCTAACTTTTCTAGCCAAAAACTTAGAAACTAAATAAGAAACAATAAACGTACCAATAAAAGCTAAAATATAAGTACGAATAGAAATACTTACGCCAAAATCATAATGTTCCTCAATAGCAGTTTTAAATATCCAATCAGTTAAATAATATCCAGCAGGTAAACCTAATATTATTGAAACAATCGCAATCCAATTATTCTGTTTAATAAAAATACCTTCAATTTGTTTATCCTCAAAACCTAAAACCTTTAAAGTAGCGAATTGATATTGTTTCTCAGAATAAGAAAGAATACCTAAATTATAAATAATAATTCCACCTAATAAAATCGCAATTCCTATAATCAAAACTAACATAGTCTTCATCATAGAAAGCATACCATTCATACCTTCTTTTAAACTATCAATATCTTGAATAGTAATAACATTCTTTATCTCTTTAACACTACTTAAATCTTTATTAGTATATATAGAATCAGGCTTATATTCTATACCCAAACTCTCTAAATACTTTCTAGACATTGACACATTTTGATTTTGTGGATCTTTATTAAAACCAATAATACGAGAAGTATAATAATTATCATCACCATAAATATGCCATTCAATCTCATCACCTATTTTATATCCCTTAGTAGACGCTAATTTATATGTAACATATACTCCATCATCATTAGGTTTAACCTTTATTCTATTTTTATTATCAACAAATCTAACATAATTACCCGCATCAGTAACAAAAATATTATTAGACTCTCTTTTTCCACTTTCATCTTTAATCTCTATTCCTAAACTTAAAGATGTATAACTACCATACTCATCATATAAAACCTTTAACTCTTTATCAGACAAATTTTCTTTAAGACTTAACTTATAATCAAAATTATATAAATCCTCAAATTGCAATTTAACAAAGAAATTCATTGAATCCAACATACCCAAAGCACAAACTATAAGCATGCAACAACCCAATACACCAGCAACACCCATAATAGTTCTCATTTTGTTTCTTAAAATATCTCGTAAATTCCACTTGGAAGAAAAACTCAACTTCTTAAAAAATCCCTTCCTAGTAATACCCAACGCATTTCCTTTAACACTTGGTATTTTATTTCTAAGAGTTTCTGCAGGATTCTCTCTCAAAATACTTCTTCCAGTTATATATGTAATAACACCAACTATAAATACAACAATTAAAGAAACATAATAACTAGAAATATCCATCATAGGAGCACCATTTGGTATTTCAAAAAATGCCATCTCAGTAGAAATAAATATATTTCCAATCGCATAATAACCTACTAACAATCCAACTAAACAAGCAAAAATACTAATCCAAAAACCATAACCTATATAATGAAATAATATTCTATTATTACTAAAACCTAATGCCTTTAACGTACCAATTTGAGTTCTTTGATTCTTAACAACTCTAGTCATTGTTGTAATAACAGAAAGCATCGCAATAAATAAGAATATTCCAGAAAATACCCCAACATAAGTTTTTCCTTCATCAATTTCACCTTGATATGTACTATAAGAAGCAGTATCTTCAACATTAATAATAGCCTTTGCATTCTTTACTTTATCTTCAATATTATTCTTAACAATATCCCTATAATTATTATCACTAACATCAACCATTATACTTGAAAAAGGAATATACTTTTTATAATCAAAATTTGGAATAGCCATATCAAACACTTTTTCATCCTTAATATCCATTTCTTTCATAACAAGAGACTTAATATAATCCTCTGTTATCTCGTTAGTAGACATATAAGCAAAACCAAATTCTTTTCTATCTGGATAAAGTTCAGAAGAATCCCTAACATCATATAAATGATCAGGAACATTGATACGTCCTAATACCTTTTCATGTAATTCCATACCATCATATTTAACAAGAATAGTATCACCAACACTTATATTGTTTTCCTCACAATAAAAATTATCTAGCCATATACCACTCTTATCAAAATCAAAACCTTCACCATCAACTACATAAAACTTAGAAATATTATTTGATTCAATAAAATTCAAAAGTAAAGTCTTATCATTATCAGTAGTCGCATTTACAGACAACTTAAGTTCAGCATCATTAACATTATCAATACTCTTGATACTCTTCAAATCATCATGATTTAATAAACCCATTACATTTAAATCAAATAAATTATTCTCCGAATAAAACTTATCAGATGTTTTAGCCATACCACCCATATATGCCTTAATACCAGAATAAGCCATTATTCCTATCATAATCATTAAAAAAATAGTTACAAACTGAGACAAATTCTTACGAATATCTCTAAACATTTTTCTTTTCAACATATTACCACTTAACCTCATCTATATTCTTTGGATGATCATTTAATATATTAGACTCAACTTTTCCATTCTTAATTCTAATAACCCTATCAGCAATATCAGCAATCAAAGCATTATGAGTAACTATAATAACAGTAGTATCACAATCACTTTGTTCTCTTAATAATTTTAATACTTGAGCACCAGTCTTAGAATCAAGAGCCCCAGTAGGTTCATCACATAATAAAACCTTAGGATTTTTCATAATTGCCCTTGCTATACTTACCCTTTGCTGCTCACCACCAGAAAGTTCCTGTGGAAACTTATCAGAATGTTTAAGTAATCCAACACTCTTTAAAACTTCCTTAGAATCTTTAGAAGTACTAGTAACATCCTTTATTAAATTAACATTTTCATCTACTGTTAATGTTGGCATTATATTATAAAATTGAAAAATAAAACCAACATCATTCGCTCTATATCTAGTTAATTCCTTATCACTATACCTAGATATTTCATTTTCACCAATAAAAATACTACCACTAGTAACCTTATCCATTCCACCTAATAAATTCAGTAAAGTACTCTTTCCAGCTCCAGAAGGTCCAAGTATAACAACAAATTCACCTTGATTAATATTTAAATCAACACCGTCCAAAGCATTATACTTTTGACCCCCTACTTCATATATTTTCTTAACATTTTTTAATTCTATAAAACTTCTTTCCATTATAAACCTCTTTCCATATGAAATAAATTTCATATTAATGATACTCTATTATAT
>JAGKUT010000106.1 GCA_021152765.1 Actinomycetes bacterium | reverse complement strand
TTCGAGCTTTTTATAAGGACCAATTTTGAATTTTCCCATAAATTATTTCCTTTCTTCTTAACAATACAGTTTTCCCATTGTTTTTGCCATTGCCACAGTTATATTTTCCAATGAAGAATTAAATAAACCATTTACTTCCTGTGAGGGTTTATCCAGTAGATATTCTTTCAATGTTTTTAATGCTGTTGATGGTGCTACACAATCTTCACAATTGTCTATAAAATCATTGAAATGAGTTGTAACAAATGTATAAGTATCAACATTTGTTATTTCATCTATTGTAAGATTAGAAAATTCTGCAACAAAAGATTCAATATCAATAAACATTATGTTTCTATTGTGTTTCTCTTGGAACTCTGATACAAAATCACAAAGTTTATTTGTTCCTGGTAGGAAATGATTCATAAAATAATTTTTCATATTTTTTCTTCTGTATTCTGAGGATTAAATATATTTTCTTTTATTGCTTCCTCGGCTATTGGTCCACTAAAGGTGAAAATGAATAACAACCAATTTAGAAATTTTTTCATCCTTCTTCTCCCCAACTTGATGTAGCATCTGAATATACTATTTCAATCCAATCTATCATATCGTCCCAGCTATATGATGAGGGGCAATCACATCCAAGGAATATTTCAAGAAGTGCTTGAAGAGGTTCATCAAAAGAACAGAGCCATTCAACAATTGCTTCGTCAACTCTATCATAAAAATAATCTTCTGTAAGCATTATATGCCATTCCTGAAGAAAATTTATATCAGATGCACTTGCTACCAAATTTTCAGGTGTTTTTGTCATCCAATTTTTATAAAGATTTTTATATTCTGTTGACACATTATGTATAAGTTCTTCTTTTGCTTCCATTTTAGTTAATCCTCTCAAACTCTTCTTCTGTGTAAATTTTATAATCACCATTAGCCCAGTAGTTATCAGTATCCCAAAAAGAAACATGAATAAGTTCACCATCGTGTGTTTTTATTTCTTTTTGTTCGAACCCCTCTCCGAGACCATCACTATTTTGTCCCTCAATGAAATCTTTGATTTCTTCTATTTCATCTTTTGAGAGATTTTGATTGTCGTCAATCAGAACAACAACCTTACCAACGAGTTCTTCCTTTATGACAACAATGTTCCAAAATATTCCGTGAATTTTCTCTTTGAGTTCACCATCATCAAAATATTCTGTCATATCTTCATAACAATAGAATTTATCAAATTTTTTTAATATTTCTTCTTGATAATGTTTTGCTGCAAACATATTTCCGATATAATTATAGTCTCCATCATAAACAATGGACAGCGGAAAATAAAAATTAATTTCTTTCATAATAAAATTTCCTTTCTTTTACTTTGTGATTTTATTATATCATATTTTATTCGAATTGTCAATAGTGAGAATTAAAAATTTATGTGATAATCTTATATTTTTTCTTTATGTATTTCTTCTATTATTCCATATATTTATTTCTCAACTGTTTCTTGACAATAGGTTTTGATATATCTTCTATATGTTGCCATTGCCTTTTTCTTTTCGATTATCGGATATGTTGCTTTTCTAATTGGGTATCCAACAAGTGAATCATCAATAATCGGGCAAACACTAACAACATAGATATTATTTGTATAACCTTCTGTTATTTCAATTTCGCAATAATTTCCGTTTCCCTTATAACTTTCAATACAAACCGTCATTTTTAATTTTCCTTCATTCTTTTGATAAATCATGTATAATATTTGCCATCATATAGATTATTTGAAAATAAGTGTAAGAAATGCTACGCTCATTATAAAAGCAACACTGGCGACACAACCGATTACATTAGATATTGTATCGCTGTGTTCTTGCTGTTGAAGTTCATAACAACCACATACAATAAATACACAAACGATTGCAAGAATAGTAAATAAAATTTTCATTCTGTTCTCCTTATTATAATTAGTCTTTATTTACCCCTTGTAACCTTTACAAACTCCCATCCGCCCGCCTGATATATCGTTTTTGAATAACAATCTTTGAATGTTGCATTGTCATCTATGACCATAGATGTTGAATTATTCCACTTGGTATATTGAGAACTTATGACCATTGCATTGTCGTAGATGTTCTTAATTGTTGCATCACCATAGATGCACTTGGCTGTGACTTTGCCGCAGATGCTCTCGACCTTTGCATTGTCGCAGATGCTCTCGACCTTTGCATTGTCACAGATTCTCTTGACTGTTGCTTCGCCGTAGATGTACTTGATCGTTGCATTGTTGTAGATGTACTTGACCGTTGCATTGTCGTAGATGTTCTTAACTGTTGCATTGTCGTAGATGCTCTCGACAGTTGCATTGTCGCAGATGTTCTTGACCGTTGATTTGCCGTAGATGTACTTGACCGTGGCATTGCCGTAGATGTACTTGACCGTGGCATTGCCGTAGATGTTATTGACCGTGGCATTGCCCCAGATGTTATTGACCGTGGCATTGCCGCAGATGTTATTGGCCGTTGCATTGTCGCAGATGTTCTCGACCGTGGCATTGTCAAAGATGTTCTCGACCGTGGCATTGCCGTAGATGTTATTGACCGTGGCATTGCCGTAGATGTTATTGACCGTGGCATTGCCGTAGATGCACTTGACCGTTGCATTGCCGCAAATTTCAACGTCCTCGCAATCTTTTATGAAAATATTTTCGCCGTGTGATATTTTCAGGTCATTCTGTCCGATAAAAATGTGTGTTTTTGCCCACTCTTTGACAGCTTTTCTCATTCTCTCGGTGCAGTCTTTTTCGTCAAACCATTCGGGCGTTATGTCCTGGTCAACTTCAAGTTTCCAATCATCGATATTCGAAAAAACATCTCCGTTCTCGGGTGCAAGCTCCGCCCTGACGAACACCTTTGAAGCGTTGATGTAGTCGTCCGTTATTCCGAGTTCTTCCAGCATTTTTGAGTGGCTGTCATAATCCGGCATAAAAATTCTGTCTTTCAGGATTATTGCAGATTTGAGTTTACACATTTTTCATTCTTCTCCCTTGAGTGTTTTGTTATTTTCTGATTTTATTATATCATACGTTTTCTGAAATGTCAATAGTATTTTTGAAAATGTTTATTTTATTTTTCTGCTTGCAAATTATGAAGATGAATTATACCATGATTTTGTTGATTTGTCAATAATAAAAAGGAAGAATCTAAAAATTCTTCCCTTATTTTTATCATTACCACAATGTTGTTTGTTCCGGAGGATTTGCTCTCAACCAGGCATCATAATTCTCTTTTTCCCAACCAGCATCTCTGCCATTAGAATAATTTCCCTGTGCATATTTCAGGTCATCAATATATTCCTCTTTATAATTATCGTTATATGTTTTAGAAAATTCTGTCAGACAATATTTTTGAAGAGCATTTCCTCTGTGAATATTTTGTTCCCAATGAGTATATCTTGGAAGTCCTTTATCTTCTGTTACCTGTATCAATCTTCTTCTGCACAGCCTTACCATTTTTGCATCATAATCATTTCCATAAAGATTTTTTGGTGATGCTCCGGCAATTAAACAAGCCACAAGAAGATTTCCACTGCCACAGGTAGGATCTAAGATAATTTTATCAGATAAATCTTCACAATCCATTTTTTCTATCATTTCTATTGTTAATTCAGGTGGAGTGAAAAATTGATCTAATTCTTTTCTTTCCTCTAATGATTTTCCTGCGTAGAGTTTATTCTTAAAAGAATTATATTCATCATATA
>JAGKUT010000105.1 GCA_021152765.1 Actinomycetes bacterium | reverse complement strand
TCAAATATTTTTTTAATAATTTCATTATCTTGTTTTCTTTTGGATGAATTATTTAATTTATTCATAATTATGCACCGCCTAGTTAGTCTTGTAAGACTAACTATATTTTAACATACTTTTTTAGAAAATTAAAAAAAGATTAAGTTTTTTCTTAATCTTCTCGGTCTATATCATCAAATATTGGGTCATCATAGAAATCTTTAAGTTTAATTCCTAATCCGTCACATATTCTAACTATTGTTAGTGTCTTTGGATTTTTTGATCTACCGTCCGCTAAATGTTGAACGGTGCTTTGCGTTAGACAACTCATACTAGCTAATTTGTTAATAGATATTTTATACTCGGTACATAATTTATTAATTCTAATACCGATAGCTTCGTTAATCTTCATTTCGCACCACCTTTATAATATAATTTTACTGGTAATAGTCCTAAATCTATTAATCACACAAGACTAGATTAACCATACAAGACTAATTTTTTTGATACAAAAAAATTACTATGGTCTGTCAATACTTTATTATTCCCTAAAGAATCTATTTTATGAATGCTAGTGTTTACAAGTGTTTAACAAGTTTTTATCCAACATTTTTAGCGTGAAAATGGCAATATTTTATCCTAATTGACTTAAAACAAATACGTGATATACTTATGTTAGAATATGAAATAAATGTATCCAGAGAGACATTACACTTCGTAAAAATGTTATGAAATGTGATGTTTTTTTCATATTCTCATATCATATTTTGCATTTTTTAGTATTTTTAAAGTTTTTTTAATTAAAAATGCTTGATTTTTGGAAAATTTTGGTATATCATAAACAACAATTAATTTTAGATTTGTTGTGATTAAGATGTTAAGGAAGTAGTATGTATCCTTATAGGTTTTAATGTATTATAACCTTGACGTGCTACTTCCTTTCTCTTTTGTAAGGGGGAATTGAAGATATGGGTGTAAAATCTTACATTGTTAATCAAAAACTTGTGTTTTTATCAAAACAATCAATGGATTTTTTACCCTCTAATTTTCCAAGAAATACAAAAAGAATGGCTCATGGTATGAAAGCAATAGATACATTAGGAAGAATGATTCCTTTCGTGTCTATTGCTTTTTCTTTGGATACTAGATCGGGGGAATGTAAATGAATAACACGCTTTTAGGAAAGGACGAGCTATCTTTATATGATTATGTAAAATTAAGAAACATAATCTTGGATATTTTCAAATTGTTTAAATATCTAAAACGTACTGATGATAAAATTGCTTTACCTAAAATAACTCAAGATTATAGAGTTAGGTACGAGCAATTTATACCGGTTAATAATTCGGTGGTTGAAAATTGTGTATTACGTAATATGATGTTAGAAACAAAACTTGAAAATAAACGTCGTAGGTTGCTTTCTAAAATTACTATTGCGCTACGAAAATTAAATAATTTAGAAATGCAAGTATTTGATCTGACTTTTTATAAATGCAAAAGCGAAGATGAAATAACAGAAATTATAAATTATGGTATTGATAAGCTACGTGAAATTAGAAAAAGTGCTTGTATTAAATTTCTTTCTGCTCTCGGTTTAGATGATAGGTGTTTTAAATAAGGTGTCATAAGACATCTTTTTTAATTCACTTTTTAAGATTGGGGGGGTGTAAAAAAACTTTAGAATATTGATTAAAAAGAATATTGGGGGTTTGGTTTTTATATATAAATCAAAGGATCTAATAAAAATATTTGAGAATAGCACAAGAGAAGATATAGGAATAGCTTTACTAGCTTATGAAGAATTTTTATGCAAAGGTTTAAAAGTAAGTAGTGAAGATTTAGAAAAATTAACAAAGATATTTGATTACTATGATGAGAAATTGAGCGACGATTATCCTAGTTTAACTAATGAAGCTTTGCAAGATTGCGATAATTTAATTGTTAATTATTTTAGTGATAATAACAATATTAAGAAAGATGATTATAGATTCAATATGAATTTTGCTGACGTGTATAATGATAGTACCTCTATTGATGTTGAAGTAGTAGATAAATTTGGCAGAATAGAAACAGAATTAAAATTTAATGTTAAAGATAGTTCTACTAATTCAAATTATGGTAAGGATAGTTTTAATACTATTTATAGGGCTTGTGAAAAAATACAAGATCAGTTGGAAAAATCAGATATTAAAAGTATTTTAAATACTTATAAATTATAAAGGGGGTATTTTAAATAAATGGATAGTATATTAAATGATATTCTGCGTCTAATCGGAGACGCTACTAATTATTTAAAAATGTTCGTGGCTGGAGCTACGGGCTTTTTTGTTTTAAAAGATTGCATTATGTATTTGGTATCTTCAGAAGATCACCAAAAAGCTGCTTCACTTCGTCGTATTCGTACAACACTAATAGCTGGTGTATCTGTATTTGTGGTAGTTCAATTTGTTAATTGGCTTCTAGCTTATTTCAAATAGTGATTTATGGATCAATATAGACTCGTTCGTGAGATTATAAAAACTTGTCAATATTTTAAAGTAATGGAAAAAGATATTAATAGTTTATTTGTAGAAAAGAAGATAATTGACGGATTAGAAGATATTATCTTTGTTGAAAATTTACTTAATGTTTTATATAAAAAGATGAAACAAAATAAGTATAGAAAATCTTTAGATCGTAATAGATTAAAAAGACTTTTAATTGAATTAGAAAAAATAAGATTAAATTTAGAGTTTAAGGGGGTATGATATGATTAATCAAGTTGTGCTAGTTGGAAGAATTACGGAAGATCCTACTATTAAAGAAAATGACAAAGGTAAAGTTAGTAATATATGTATTGCTGTGCCAAGATCATTCAAAAATTCAGACGGTATATATGAAACTGATTTTTTCCCTGTGGCTATATGGAATGGTATTGCAGAAAATACAGTTGAATATTGTCGCAAAGGCGATCTTGTTGGAATTAAAGGTAAATTATCTTGCAAAGATAATAAAATAAATATTACTGCTGAAAGAATAACTTTTTTAGCAACTAAATCAAAAAATGATGAAAATTTAGAAAAAGATATAAAAATGTAAACTTTTTTCAATTTAGGCGCTGTATTTTTTTTAAAAGCGCGTTATTATGTGTTTAAAGAAAGGACGTGCTTATATATGTTAAAGAAAATACTTATTACATTTTTAGTTATTGTTGGTGTTGGATATGCCAGTGCTTTTGTAAGGGGTTATCAATATCAATCTTCAAAAGCCAAAGATCCTACTCCAGATACCACTATTAAAGAAAAACAAGAAATTTTAGATGAAGAAATTGTTAATGATATTTTATCTAATAGTGATGTATCTAAAGAAGTAGATAACAATTCTACTGAAGAAACTAATCAAGAAGTAAAAAAAAACAAAATGATTCAGAGTTAATAATTAATGAAGAAAAGGATACTTCTAGTAATAATAATGAAGAAGTCAAACCTGATACAATTAAAGAAGAAATTAAAATAATTCAAAATGATTCTAGTAATGAAAGAACTGATGTTGATAAAGCTAATCCTAATGATTTTTACTATTCGTTTCATTTGGGAAAAATTGAATTCGATACTATGGAAGATTGCTTAAGTGCTTTTGCAACTTTAAATGTTAGAAATGATGATACTAATTTATTAAACGGAACTTGTATTGATGTTGTTAATAAATACGGCGACGTACTAGGCGAATATTTATATATTGAATGTTTGTCTGGCGATTGTAATATAT
>JAGKUT010000104.1 GCA_021152765.1 Actinomycetes bacterium | reverse complement strand
TCCTTTTTTACACCTGGTAAATCAATTTGCAATTCATATCCATTTTCTTTTTCAATAATATCTGTATTCATTATAGAAGTTTTTCTATAGTCTTCCAATAATGAATCATCTAAAAAATTAAATCTACTTGGTACATACATAATTATTCATCCTTTCTTTATTCTGTTACTTTATCAGTGACAATACTTTCTGTAGTTAAAATCATTTTTGATACAGACACAGCATTTTCAAGCGCTGTTCTAGTTACTTTAGCAGGATCTACAATTCCATTTGTTTTCATATCTACTAATTCTCCATTGGCGGCATTATATCCAATTCCTACGTTAGATGATGCTACTTTATCAAATATTATAGCAGGTTCATCTCCAGCATTTATTGCAATTTGTTTAAGTGGTGTCTCTAATGCTTTAAGTACAATATTGCCACCTACTTTCTCAGCATCATCAAGTTTAGAAACTACTTTTGAAACATTTGGAATTATATCTACATAAGCAGTTCCTCCACCAGCAACTATTCCTTCTTCTACAGCTGCTTTTGTTGCTGCTAGTGCGTCTTCAATTCTTAATTTTTTCTCTTTCATTTCTACTTCGGTTGTTGCTCCAACTTTAATTACTGCAACACCTCCTGCAAGTTTAGCAAGTCTTTCTTGTAATTGTAATTTTAAATTACTACTAATAGCATCTGATGCAATTTGTCTTTTTATTTCTTCTATTCTATCAGTTATTTCTTTCTTATTTCCTAGTCCATCAACTATTATTGTAGAGTCTTTATTTGTTTTAATTTGTTTAGCTCTACCTAACATATCAATAGTAATATCTTTTAATTCTTCTTTTAAGTCATTCTTAATAACTTTTGCACCAGTAAGTATAGCTATATCGTCTAATAATGCTAATCTATATTCACCAGTTTCAGGTGCTTTTACAGCAATTATATCTAATATTCCACTAACATTATTTAATACTATAGTAGATAATGCTTCTCCTTCTATGTCATCACAAATTATAAATAATTTTTTATTTTCTTGCATTGTTTGTTCTATTATAGGTAATATTTCCTTAAAGTTTGATATTTTCTTATCTGTAATTAAAATATATGGATCATCAACTATAGTTTCTTGTTTTTCTTTATCTTTAATCATATATGGTGAAACAACACCTTTATTAAATTGCATTCCTTCTACAACTTCGATTTCCGTATTTGAAGTTCTCGATTCTTCAAGGGTAATAACACCATCAGTAGATACTTTTTCCATTGCATCTGCAATTAATTCCCCAATTTCATTATTATTAGCTGAAATTGACGCAACTCTTGCAATATCTTCTTTCCCTTCGACTTTTGAACTAATCTTTTTAATTTCTTTTATAGATGACTCTAATGTCTTATCCATTCCTCTTTTAATAGCCATTGGATCAGCTCCAGCTGCAATATTTTTAACTCCTTCTTTTACCATAGATTGAGCAAGTACTGTTGCAGTTGTTGTTCCATCTCCGGCTACATCATTTGTTTTTATGGAAACTTGTTTAACTAAACTTGCTCCCATATTTTCAAATTTATCATCCAATGTAATTTCTTTTGCAATCGTAACACCATCATTTGTAATTAACGGTGTTCCGCCTCTATCCAATACAACGTTTCTTCCTTTAGGTCCTAACGTAACTTTAACAGTATCTGCTAATTTATTGATACCATTTAATAATGAACTTCTTGCATCTTCTCCAAATTTAATTTCTTTAGCCATATTTTTCACTCTCCTATTCAATTACTGCTAAAATTTGGTTTTGATCTATTATTGTCAAATCTTCGCCTTCATATGTTACTTCATTATCCCCAGCATAACTGCTTAAAAATACTTTGTCTCCAACTTTTACATCAAACGGAACTGTCTTCCCATTATCTAAAATTCTTCCAGTTCCAAGTGCAACTACTGTTGCTATTCTTGATTTTTCTTTGTTAGTCTCACCTAAAATAATTCCAGTTGCAGTTTTTGTTTCTTCTTTTTCTCTTCGTACTACAACTCTTTCACCTAATGGTTTAATCACTATAATTCCTTCTTTCTTTTTTTGTTCAATTTTGAACTAATAATCATTTTTTAAGAACATGTTAATGTTCTTATTTATTTGTTCAATTTTGAACTATCACTTAAAAATTATAGTCTTTTTTCAAGACCTATTTTTTTAAGTACAATTAATTTATACCACAATAAATTAGCAATGTCAATAGTTGAGTGCTAACTTTTTGAAATTTCCTCTTCTATTAATAATTTTAGAAAATTTTTTTGCATCTGTTCTAAAACACTTTCAAAAATTTTGATATTCTCTTTAGATATTCCTTTTGTTAAGGAATCAGTAATCAATTTTTCTCTTTGCCTTAAATCATTTAATATATAATCAGCATTTTTGTTTATAAATAATCTTATTACTTTTCTATCATATTCATCTTGTATCCTAATTATAATATTATCTTTTGTTAACGAATCAATTGATTTAGATATATGTGATTTTGTTGTCATTAAATCATCAACTATTTCTTTTGCTGTATTTTTCATTTGATGTTTGTCTAAGTAAAGTAATAACATAATTTCATTCATAGTTAATCCATATTTTTTTCTTAAATCATCATATGAATTATCATACATTTTTTTTATAATTAGTGCTTGTACTGGTATCTTCATATTGATTCCTCCCTATGACATTATAACATAAATTTTAATCATATTTTCTCAATATTTAAAATTAATATATTTTAGCTCGTCACTCCTATTAACCTTATGCGTGCAACTCCTAATGCTTGAATTGTTATATTAAGAAAACCAACTCCAAAAGAAAAACACCAAAAATGGTGTTTATATGCTTAGCTCATTTTTAAAATATTTTAGATATAGAATCTCGCAAAGTACCTTAATATATAGGGTTTCTCGCCTAATGCGACCTGTCCTCTTCTAATTATTTCTAGTACTGAGTTTGAGGAGTAACCCGACCTCTTGCGATTGCAACTGCTTTAATTGCTTGATTAAGTGCTCCTGCTCCTATTGCTTGTATTTCTACACTTCCTGATTGTCTTATAACATTTGCAAGTGCTCCTGCTACTGAATTAGGATTTGATTTTGTTCCTACTTTTAATGTTTCCATTTTTAGTTCCTCTCTTTCTACATTAAATTATATTAATGTAGTTTTATATTAGAACTATTTAATTTAACTTTATACATTGTTGTTTTTCCAAGTTTTCTTTCTGGGTGTGAAGCTCCATGAAAGTCGCTTCCTCCTGTTATTAATAAATTATATTTTTTTGCTAGATCAAGATATCTTCTTACTTCATTTAGTGTATGTATTGTATTATATGCTTCTATTCCATCTAATCCTTTTTCTATAAAGTCTTCAATTATATCTTCTATATTAACATTATATGTATCTTCTATTTCTTTTGGATGTGCAAGTATAGCTACACCATTTGCTTTTTTTATTACAGAAGTAATTGTCTCTATATTACTTCTATGTGTCGTTACTCCTTCTATATTTGTTAGGTAATTGTCATATACAATTGGTTTTGCTCCATATCCTTTTTCCATTAGTATTTTACATATGTCATATCTTCCAATTGTTCCTTTTTTATTTAATATTCTTGATATTTCTTCTTGTGTTAAATATATATTTTTTTCGTTTTTTAAATAGTTAATTATTATTTTTATTTTTTCTTTTCTTCTGTTTTCTATTGTTTTACATTCTTCTAATAAA